>JBIPMA010000165.1:0-3285 GCA_044369335.1 Schleiferiaceae bacterium
GCACGCCGTAGACGCCGCTTTGGCTGCCCACGCTTCGTGGTCGTCGATGCCCTGGTTTGAACGCGCCGGAATCTTTTTGCGCGCCGCCGACCTCGTAAGCGGCCCCTACCGCGCCACGATCAACGCCGCGACCATGCTTGCGCAGTCCAAGACCGTACACCAAGCCGAAATTGACGCGGCCTGCGAGTTTGCCGACTTTTTGCGCTTCAACGTGCAGTTCATGACTGAGATCTACGCCCAGCAGCCCGAAAGCTCGCCCGGCGTCTGGAACCGCATGGAGTACCGCGCCCTCGAAGGATTCATCCTTGCAATTACGCCGTTTAACTTCACGGCGATTGCTGGCAACCTCCCCGCTGCACCTGCACTGATGGGTAACGTGGCGGTGTGGAAGCCCGCGGATGCCCAGATCTACTCGGCATGGGTAATCATGGAGATCTTCCGCAAAGCAGGACTTCCTGACGGAGTAATCAACATCGTGTACGCCGATGGACCTGCCGTGGGCGACGTAGTCTTTAAGCACCCCGACTTTGCCGGACTGCACTTCACCGGATCGACCGGCGTCTTCAAGCACCTCTGGAAGGAGATCGGAACCAACATCGACCGCTACAAAGCCTACCCACGCATTGTGGGCGAAACAGGCGGAAAGGACTTCGTCCTGGCACACCCATCTGCCGACGCACTCGAAGTCGCCACTTCGCTAAGCCGAGGAGCTTTTGAGTTCCAAGGTCAAAAGTGTTCAGCTGCCTCTCGAGCTTATGTTCCGGCAAGCCTTTGGCCCGCCGTTAAGGCCAAGCTCGTCGAAGACGTCAAGAGCTTTAAGATGGGCAGCCCCGGCGATCCCTCCAACTTTATCACGGCAGTCATTGACGAGCGTTCGTTCGACAAGACCGTGTCCTTCATCGACTACGCCAAGGGTCGCGAGGACGTCGAGCTAATTGTGGGCGGAGGCCACGACAAGTCCAAGGGCTACTTCGTCGAACCCACGGTGGTGGTGACGACCAACCCGCACTTCCGCACCATGTGCGAAGAAATCTTCGGGCCGTTCTTGACCATTTTCGTCTACGAAGATTCCGCATGGAGCGAAACCCTCGACCTAATCAACCGCACTTCGGAGTACGCCCTCACGGGAGCCGTTTTCTCGCGCGACCGCTACGCCGTCGACGATGCAACGCGCCGCCTCAGCTTTGCCGCCGGAAACTTCTACGTCAACGACAAGCCCACAGGCGCCGTCGTCGGCCAACAGCCCTTTGGTGGCGCGCGCGGATCAGGCACCAACGACAAGGCCGGTTCAGTTCTGAACCTTCTTCGTTGGGTTTCACCCCGAACCATTAAGGAAACATTGGTTCCGCCTGCAGACTACCGCTACCCGTTCTTGGGGAAACCGGTTGCCAGCAACTAGTTGCTAGTTAATAGTTGCTAGTTGCTAATTGCTCGTTGCTAGAAACAAGCTACCAAATTAGGCCGGTAGTTCCACGATGACCTTAGTCTCGTAGAATTCCCCAGGTAGCCATTGGGATACCGGGTGGATTCGGTGGCGGATTCCGCGAAGTTCTTCGCTGAGGTCTCCGCCCTTGAGGGCGTACAGCGCGGTATTGGGCTTGGACGACCAGTGGCCCTTCATCCACTGCTTTAGTTCGGCGGCCGGAGCCACTGCGCGCGTCACTGCCAAATCAAACGGTCCTTTGACCGTCTCCATTCGGCCCCACACGGGACGAACGTTGGTGAGCCCGAGGGCATCTGCGACCGCCTGAACCACCTTGATTTTTTTGGCGATCGAATCGACAAGTACCCATTCCACCTCGGGAAAGGCAATGGCAAGCGGAATTCCAGGGAATCCACCGCCGGTTCCGATGTCAGCAACCCGAAGGCCCGACTTGAGTGGCAGTACGTGGCCCAGTACGAGCGAGTGTGCAATGTGACGCGCCCAAAGGTTATCCAAATCCTTGCGCGATACGACATTGATTTGAGCGTTCCACTCACGGTAGAGTTCTGGTAATGCTTTGAGCTTGGCGATCGAATCGTCGCTTAGAAAAGAAAATGCTGACGAGTCCATTAGCCCTTCCAAAAGGGTTTGGCCATCGGGTCACGTTTTGGAATCCGACGGCGAACGGCGTCCACACGAATCCAAAAAGGAACGCGTACGGCTTCGAACCACGTACCAAAACGGCTAAAGTGCACGATGAGCATCGTTCCTACAACGGCGTGCAGGGCGATCCAGCTTCCGGCAGCAAACAACGCTTGATTTCTGTAAAAATCTCGAAGCGGATCCAAACCTTCTTGCGTAATAAGTACCCAGTGACCGGCCACTCCAAGTAGAGCAATGAGCCCGGCGAGATCCGTGATCAAGAGTCCAAAAAAGGCTAAAATCAGGGCAGTCTGTTCGGCAGGGGGACGCACTTCGCGCAATTTGGGGTCACGCTGAATGCTTCCGCGCCGCGTAACCACTGCATCCGATGCCAACGCCACACGACCGGGACCAGCAAGCACACCCATGAGAAGTTCACCTTCACCACCGTCGACGTGCATGCTGTCCTGAAATCCCTTGCGGTCCATAAAATCTGTGGAGCGAAACGCCAAATTCACAGGAATGAGTGAGCTAGGAATTCCGCCCGTGTGCTGGCGAAGCCAAGCCCAAATTTGGCCCGCAGCCATTGGCATACGCACCGAAGACTTGGTGTCGACCACCTGAACGGGCCCCCAGACCGCTGCTACATTGCGGTCGTTCAACGGGTTGGTGAGCCATCCGAGCCAGTTCAAAAAGTCCGAAGGCGGAACAGTCGCTGCGTCTACCCATACTAAGTTGCTGCGCTTGGTCGCCTTGACGCCCAAGGTCATCGCAAGCTTTCGCGTGCGCCAAAATCGGTCGCTGTGCGGAACCGTAACCACCGTCAGCCACGGATACTGAAGGCGAAGCTGCTCAATGCGGTGGGCTGTGTCGTCCTCACTCTGGTTGTCAATCACGACCATTTCAACGGTCGACGACAGTCCACTTGAAGCAAATACTTCAATCCACTCTTCAAACCAGGGAGCCGCATTGCGGCCAACAACCAGCAGGGCCAAGTCTTTGGCCGCTGCGGGCGCCCCCTCAGACACCTTGGGCTTAAGCGCCGACAAGCCCCTTGAGGCGTAGGCCACAGCGAGCAGTGCCAGAAGCGACGCCAGTCCAGACGACACCATGAGTGCCGACGCCATGGGCGTGAGCAACCATCGGGAGGCTTCGGTATACCAGACTTCCATCACAAGGGCAAAAGTAGTCCAAGAACCGGCGCCGTACCTTTGCTCCGT
>JBIPMA010000166.1:0-3284 GCA_044369335.1 Schleiferiaceae bacterium
CCGACCAAATGGCTTGACCGTTCTCGCCGTAGGGCTGGGTCGTGATCGTGCCGTCGATGGCGTGCATCACACGGCGGTACATCGGAATCGCCTCGCGGCGCACAGCCTCAGCCACGCCCACGGCCTCAAGGGCGCGCCAGCCGCGGTCGCTGAGGGCGAGGTTGATGGAGCGTCCGCCTTTGTATCCCGCCAAGCGTGAGTCAGAGCGGCGTTCAAACACATCTACGTGGTACCCGCGCTGGGCGAGAAAGGTGGTCCAGAGGCTTCCGACGAGTCCGCAACCAACCACTGCGGCGTGCTTTGACATACTTACTGCATTAAAGATTCGGCGAGCAAGGCCTCGAGTCGGGCCAGGTCGCGGTAGGAAGAATAAAGCGGAGCCACCGCCATGCGCACGGTCCCCGGCTCGCGCCAGTCGGCGTAGACTCCGCGGGATACGAGGTAGTCAAAGAATCTGCGGTCGCGCCCCACAAACTGCACCGACACTTGCGAACCGCGGTGCTCTGGCTCGCGGGGGGTGAGGACCTTGATTTCTTGCCCGGTCTGTGCCGACACGTGGTCGAGCAGCCCGAGGAGCACGTCGGTCATGGCCAAAGACTTGGCGCGGTAGGCGTCGAGGTCGGCCCGGTCAAAAACGTCGAGGGCGGCCCGCTGAGCGGCCATTCCGAGTACGGGGGCGTTGGACCACTGCCAGGATTCGGCGCTGGGCTCGGGCACAAACTCGGGCGGCATTTTAAACCGGCTGGCCTTATCGTGCCCCCACCATCCGGCAAGGCGAAAGGTCTCAGGGCCGTGGTGGCGTTCGTGGACGTACAGCCCGGCGACCCCACCGGGGCTTGAATTTAGGTACTTGTACGAGCACCATGCGGCAAAGTCGACGCCCCAGTCGTGCAGTTTGAGCGGAATATTGCCCATGGCGTGGGCTAAGTCCCATCCGACGATCATCCCTTGGGCTTGGGCGGCTGCGGTGATCTCGGCGATGGGGTAGGCGCGGCCGGTGAAGTAGTGGACTCCGCCCAGCAAAAGCGTGGCTCCGCGGCGACCGTGCTCGGCGATTGCTTTGAGGACTTCGTTGGGGGTGGGGGCGCCTTCGGGATCGGTTCCGCGAATTTCAAAAAGCTCGCCGTGGGAATGCCACTGCGCCTGGCTGGCGAGGGCGTACTGGTCCGAAGGGAATGCCTTCGCCTCGCACATCAGCAGCGGACGATCGGCCGTGGGACGGTAGAACGAAGCCAGCAGAGTGTGAAGGTTGCCGGTGAGCGAACCCATGGCAACGACCTCGGACGGCTTGGCGCCGGCCAAACGGGCCAGCGAATCGGTCAGTCGCTCGTGGTAGGGCATCCACGGATTCGGACCGTGAAAATGGGCTTCGACGCCGTAAGTGCGCCAGCTCTCAAGTTCGGTTTTTAGGGCCGATTCGACACCACGCGGTTGAAGGCCTAACGAGTTGCCGGTTAAGTAGATAACCTCTTCGCCTTCAAGGGTAGGGAGGTGGAACTCCGCCCGCAGTGCTGCAAGGGGGTCGGCGGCATCGAGGCGTGCCGCTTCGGAAGTGCTGATAAAACGGTTCATAAGGGCTGAACAAGCATGCGCAAGGTAGGTTATAGCGTAAGTAATTTTGCTCGCTCAAACCCTCAAATTCCGCCCGCCATGCAGGGAAGTTTCGAAAGCCGACACATCGGTCCACAGTCTGAAGAACAACAGCAAATGCTTCAAGCGATTGGGGCGAACAGCCTCGATCAGTTGATCGACGAAACGGTTCCTGCGGGCATCCGCAGTCCGCGTCCGCTCGACATCGCGCCGGCCATCAGCGAGCAAGAGTACCTGCGCCACATTTATGGAATTTCACAAAAGAACCAAGTATTTACCAGCTACATCGGCCAGGGATACCACCCAGCGGCACTTCCCGCGGTAATTCAGCGCAACATTCTCGAAAACCCAGGATGGTACACCGCCTACACGCCCTACCAGGCTGAGATTGCCCAAGGTCGCCTCGAGGCCCTGCTCAACTACCAAACGATGGTGATTGACCTAACGGGAATGGAGATTGCCAACGCTTCGCTGCTCGACGAGTCGACAGCGGCCGCCGAGGCTATGACCCTTCTGCTCGCCGCCCGCAGCCGCGAGCAGCAAAAGCGCGATACCCTCAAGTTCTTTGTCGACCACGACGTCTACGCCCAGACCAAGGCCTTGCTTCAGACCCGCGCTGAGCCCATTGGCGTAGAGTTGGTATTTGGCGATGCGATGAGCTTCGAGCCCACCGACGAGTTCTTTGGAGCCCTTGTGCAGTACCCGACCGCGAGCGGTTCCGTGCGCGACTACGTCGAGTTCAGCGCCGCTTGTGCCCGCCACGAGGTGCGCCTGGCCGTAGCTGCCGACATTTTGGCGCTCACCCTGCTGCCGTCTCCCGGAAGCTGGGGTGCCGACGTCGTCTTTGGTTCGACGCAGCGTCTCGGAATCCCGATGGGCTACGGCGGTCCGCACGCCGCATTCTTCGGAAGCAAGGACGCCTACAAGCGCTTTATGCCCGGACGCATCATTGGTCGAACCATTGACGTGGATGGCAATCCCGCGCTTCGCATGGCACTCCAGACCCGCGAGCAGCACATCAAGCGCGACAAAGCGACGTCAAACATTTGTACCGCACAGGTTTTGTTGGCAGTAATGGCCGGAATGTACGCGGTCTACCACGGCCCCGAGGGCCTTAAGGCAATCGCCGAGCGCATCCACGCCAAGGCGAGCGGAATCGCTGACGCCCTCACCGCCATGGGCGTCACGGTGATGCACGACGAGTTCTTTGACACCGTGTCGTTTGAGGCTACGGACGCGCAGCGTTCCGCCCTAAAGAAGGCGACTGAGGCGCGCGGAATCAACCTTGGGTATACTCAGAAGTGTGTGCAAATCAGCACGAATGAGGTGATGAACGGCGACGACGCCAACGCGCTTGTGGTCGCTTTGGCTGAGGGACTGGGCGCCAAGGTCCCCGCCTTTGCCGACGGTGCTAAGCGTTTGAAGCACTTGCGCACCGACGCGATTCTGACCCACCCCGTGTTTCACAGCTACCGCAGCGAAACCGAAATGATGCGCTACATCAAGAAGCTGGAGCGCCGCGACATTTCGCTGAACCACAGCATGATTTCACTCGGAAGCTGCACGATGAAGCTCAACGCGGCTGCTGAAATGCTTCCGCTGAGCTGGCCTGCGTTTGCAAACATGCACCCCTTTGTTCCGGTTGAGCAGGCCGCGGGCTACCACGAGGTGCTGCGCAGCCTTGAGCGCGACCT
>JBIPMA010000167.1:0-3262 GCA_044369335.1 Schleiferiaceae bacterium
CCGCATTCGCCATGAAGCGCAGTACGCGGTGCACCAGTTTTTTCACGAGCGCGGATTCTACCATTGGGCCACCCCCATCATCACCTCGAGTGATGCCGAGGGTGCCGGCGAGATGTTTCGCGTGACATCCCTGCCCGCCGACCATCCGCCCCGCACCGAATCCGGCGAGGTCGACTACAGCGAAGACTTTTTTGGCCAAAGCACCAACCTCACGGTGAGCGGCCAGCTCGAGGGTGAACTGGGAGCCATGGCGTTGGGCAAGATTTACACGTTTGGACCCACGTTCCGCGCCGAAAACTCGAATACGACCCGCCACCTGAGCGAGTTTTGGATGATTGAGCCCGAGATGGCGTTTTACACGCTCGAGGACAACATGCAGTTGGCCGAAGACTTCGCCAAGCACATCATTCGCCACGTGCTCGACCGGTGCGCGGACGACCTCGCTGTGCTTGATCAGCGCCTTCAGCAAGAAGAGCAGTCTAAGCCCGCCGCCCAACGGCAGCCGATGAGCCTAATCGAGAAGCTCAACTTTGTCGTGAACAACCCCTTTGTGCGCTGCAGCTACACCGAGGCCATCGAGATCCTCAAGGCTTCGAAGCCCAACCAAAAAGGCCAATTTGCCTACCCCATCGAAGCATGGGGCGCTGACCTGCAGTCCGAGCACGAGCGCTACCTGGTCGAGAAGCACTTTCAGGCTCCGGTAGTCCTGTTTGACTACCCCGCGTCCATCAAAGCGTTTTACATGCGCCTCAACGAAGACGGTAAAACGGTGCGCGCCATGGACGTCCTTTTTCCTGGAATTGGCGAAATCATTGGCGGAAGCCAGCGCGAGGAGCGGCACGACGTTCTCGTTGAAAAGATGAAGGCGGTGGGCATCGACCCGCACCACCTTGACTGGTACCTCGATACCCGCAAGTTCGGTACCTGCGTGCACAGCGGATTCGGACTTGGATTCGAGCGCATGATTCAGTTCGTGACCGGAATGGGCAACATCCGCGACGTGATTCCGTTCCCCCGATTCCCTGGAAGCGCCAAGTTTTAATCGATAACGTCCGTGCTACGCCAGTCCCAAGCCCTCAAGCTCCAGCAAAAGCTCTCGCCGCAGCAGATTCAGCTTATGAAGCTGATTCAGCTTCCGACGCAGGCGCTCGAAGAGCGTATTCAAGAGGAACTTGAAGTGAATCCAGCCCTCGAAACCGAGAGTCAGGTGGATGAGGATCCGTACGAAACCGACTACGACAATTCTGAAGACGAGTATTCGTCCGACAAAGAGTCCGATGACTATTCTGAAATTCAAGATGTGGAGTTCTCAGAAGAACTCTTTGACGACACCCCAGAATACAAGCTCAACGCCAACAACTATTCGGCGGACGACGAGACCTATGAGGCCCCAATTGTCGCACGCCAGGACTTGAGTGATGTCCTTCAGGAGCAGCTTGCGTTGCGCAGCGTGAGCCCACAAAAGGAGCACCTGTGCAAGTACTTGATCGGAACGTTGGACGACGACGGATACCTGCGCCGCGAGCTCGTCGACATTGTGGACGACTTGGCCTTTTCGCTCGGAATCTTCATTGAGGTCAGCGAACTCGAAGATGCTCTGCGGGTCATTCAGTCGATGGATCCGCCTGGAGTAGGAGCCCGTAACCTACAGGAATGCATGCTCCTTCAATTGGCCCGTCGCCCAGAGACCCCAGTGGTTCGCACCGCCAGAGCGCTGGTCGATCGCTACTTTGACGAGCTCGCCAAGCGCCACTACAGCCGAATGATGCAGGGTCTTGGCATTGATGAGGCGACGCTCAAGTCCGCGCTCGATGAAATCGTGCGTGTCAACCCCAAGCCGGGCGGAAGCGCTACGCAGGGTTCAGAGCCCAGCCAAGTGGTGATTCCGGATTTTTTAGTGAGCGTCGTGGACGGCAAGCTCGAGCTCAAGCTCAATGGACGCAACGCCCCCGAACTCAACGTCAGCCGGGAGTACAAAGAGATGCTGTCGCACTACCGCCAGGCAAAGGGATTTGACAACGACCAGCAAAAAGAGGCATTTACCTTTATTAAGAGCAAAATCGACAGCGCCAAATGGTTCATCGACGCGATCAAGCAGCGCCAGCAAACACTTCTGCTGACGATGTCGTCGATCATGCGCTACCAAGAAGACTACTTCCTTACCGGCGACGACCGCAAGCTCAAACCTATGATTCTCAAGGACATCGCTGACGAAGTGGGTATGGATATTTCTACGGTCAGTCGGGTGGCTAGCCAGAAGTACGTGCAGACTCCGTTCGGTACCTTTCTCATCAAGCGTTTTTTTAGCGAGAGCATGACCAATGCCGAGGGCGAAGAGGTGTCTACTCGCGAGATCAAAAAAATCCTCGAAGAGAGCATTGGAGAAGAGGATTCACGCGATCCGCTTACCGACGATGCGCTAGCTAAGTTGCTCAAAGACAAAGGCTATCCCATTGCCCGACGGACGGTCGCCAAGTACCGCGAACAGCTCGGAATTCCCGTGGCACGATTGCGCAAAACGCTGTAAGTACCGCGCTCGCTCATTCGTTTGAGCCGATTTCTGCTCCTTCAACACGCAGTTTCTCGGGACGGAGTATGTTTGTATACTAGACAAAATACCCAGCTGACATGCGTGTAATTCAAATTCTTACAGCACTATTATTCTTGGCGCCACTTACAAGTGAAGCCACGCACATACTTGGCGGCGACATTCAGTACAAATTCGTGGGCGACTCCACGGGTGTTGCCCACCAGTATCGAGTTAAGTTGGTCGTTTACAGAAATGGCAATCCGGGCACGGCTACATTAGGACCAACTGAGCCTGTGGATATTGTTTCAACAAGCTGTAACATTAATTTTTCGCAGAATTTGACGCGGATTACGCCAGAGTTCCCTGCGTCGAACTTGGGTGCATTTGATTGTATTCCCACTTCAGCAGGCACTTTTACACCCATGGTCAATATTTACATTGGTTATGTGATCTTACCCACATTGTGTGAGGATTACAAAATCATTTACGAGAATTTTGCCCGACCAGCCGGAATTACGTCAATCGTTAATTCGGGCGGTGTAGGGTTTCATTTTGAGGCAGAGCTCAACAATACGATAACGACAGGACCAAAAAATTCTTCACCTTCATTTATTTCGATCCCGGTAAGCTACATATGCACGAACGGCCCTATTAATTACCTTCAAAATGCGGTAGAGATCAATGGGGATAGTATTCAGTACGAACTTGTTCCCGCTCGAAATTGGCTCGGAG
>JBIPMA010000169.1:0-3258 GCA_044369335.1 Schleiferiaceae bacterium
ACAAGTAGGGCAAGCCGTACTTCTTGAGGATCCACATGAGCCACGACTCTTTGGTGGTGTCTACAAAGGTGCTAATTAATGGGTCGCTATCGCGTACGTTGTCGTACTTGAATTCCGCTAAGAGCATTTTGCCGTAGCCGGTTACCAACGGACAGCTCGAGTAGCCTTCGTACCTGATGGGTGTGGTTGTGTGGGCTTCGGCAGCCCGAATTTGTTCGACCACGACGGGAGCCTGCTTGCGAATGGCCGCACCAGTTTTGGCGGTCGGAAGTGCCACGCTGTCGCCGATTCCGAATACGTTCGGAAACTTTGCGTTGTTGAGCGTGTGGATGTCGACCTCGAGCCAGCCCTTATTGGGCCCCTCGGCAACGGCCAATGCGCTGTTTTGAATGAACTTGGGTGCCGTTTGGGGCGGAGCCAAGTGCAGCATGTCGTACGGCATCACCATTTCGGTGTCGCCGCTGACCTCTTCGTGAAGCTTGACATTTTTCTGCGTCAAGCAGTCGTTGCCAGCCATCGCGGTGTTGTAGCGAAAGGTGATGGTCTTGGCCGCACTGTCGATACGGACTGGAGCGTAGAACGGCTTAAAAATGATGTTGCGACTTGAGATAATTTGGTTGAGCGTTTTGGCGAATTCTTTGACGCCAAAAATGACACTACCGGGTGCAGCAAATACTACGTTCGTCTTCTCGCGGATCTCGCGCTTTCTGAAGTAGTGCTCAGCCAGGTACATGATTTTTTGGGGCGCTCCGCCGCACTTGATTGGCGTCGTGGGCTGAGTGAATACCGCGTTGCCGCCTTTGAAATTCTTGAGGATTTCCCACGTCTTTTCAGGATCGATGTAGTTGGAACAGACGTAGGGGGTCTCAAGCGCTTCAGCCAGGCCAGGGAGCAAGCTCAGATCATTAACCAGTCCAGGGCTAAGGATGAGGTAGCGGTATCCGAAGGCGGTTCCGCCTTCAGTGGTGACTTGGTTGTGTTCAGGTTGAAGGCTACCGATGCGCTCCTTGATCCACGTGGCGCCCTTGGGCATGTAGGTCGCGGTTTTGCGCTTGGTCGCCGCCATGTTAAACGTCCCGGCGCCCACGAGCGTCCAGGCGGGCTGGTACCAATGGTCTTCGCTTGGCTCAAAAACGGCCACGCTTAGCTTCGGGAGTTTACGGCGAATTTGCGCTGCGGTCATGATTCCGCCGGTTCCGCCGCCGACAATAAGTACGTCAAATGTGTTCATGGTATTTGGATGTAAGGGTTAGGTTAAACCTATACTTTTCAGCTCGAATTATTTGTGACCCGGATCACATTTGTAGCAATGCCGATTTAACCTCACCTTTGCATTCTATGGCGAATTTGCCGCGGAACTCCGCTGTTTTGGTGCTGGCATGGCCTGAGGTGACTGCTCGAGGTGAAGAGGGAATCGTAAAGTTTCTTCGCTCGATTGGAGTGGTTAAAAACGTCAACATGATGGTAGGCCATGCAGCCATGATGATTGCCGAGGGTTCGTCGCTGCGCTACTACGATTTTGGCCGCTACATTACCCCGCGCCGCATGGGTCGAATTCGGTCCGCCGAGACCGACCCGGCGCTGTCGTTTGAGACGGTTCCGCAGTGGGACGAGCGGGGTCGACTCACCAACATCGATGCGGTATGCCGCGAGCTCGACGCGAAATCAGCTCATACTCACGGTGAAGGTTTGCTTCAGCTCAGCGTGTACTACACACCAGACGTGCACAAGGTTGAGACCAAGGCACGCGACCTGCAGTTCGGCGGCCTGATTGGCTACCACGGGCTTGATCCCAAGCAAACCAACTGCGCGCGGTTTGTGCAAACGTCCCTGCTCGCCGGCATTGACCACGAACCCGCCCACTATTCGCGCTACAAGCGCCCGGTGACCTACACAGCTCCGACTCCGTACTTTAACGTGCTGGCCGCGGCCCAAGATGGGGAGCGCTACCTCGAATGGCGCAACGGCCACGCCGAGTGGAAGCAGGCCCCGCTCATTAAAGCCTGGTGGGACGTGACCGCCAATATTTTTGCCTCGGTCAGCCGCAGCAAAACGGGGCATTTGCACCGCGATGAAGTGGTGGGCAAGCTCGACGAGCCTTCGGTTCGCCCCGAAGGGGTTCCGCAGGATTCACTGTACTTAGGCGGAATCGGCGAGGGCGCATGGTACCGCGCGCAGCCGTCCGCAGACCGCATCCTAGAGGGGCAGCGCCATGCTTATTCGGGCGAACACGACTTTACGGGCCATTTTGAGGCCGAAGAAGCGCTGGTGCGCCAACTTGGCCAGTCTGAGGCGCGCCTCGTGCACGACAGCCACTTCGGATGGCTTACCATTGAACAGAGTAACGGCCTTAAGCATCGGGCCTACCGTATAAAAAATGATTGAAGAACTACTTCTGGCGGGCTGCGACGAGCGCATCGCCATTCGCCCTGAGACCGGCGCCAACCAGTACCACCTGCATCCCACCAAGTACGAGGGGTTGCTGATGCGCGGGTCCTGCACGTGCGGAACCCTTACGCCCGACGGACACCGCAGCGCCGAGCGATTTGTGCGCGACTACCGGGCGGCTGACGACGCGTCGTGGATCCGCCAGCAGACCAAGCGCATGCAAACGCTTTTTGACGGCGGTCGCGGCGACGAATTCCACATTTACTACGGCCCTTCGGGTAGCGACATGATGTACTGGCCGCTGCTGATGCAGTCCATGCTGTACCCGGGTCAAACGATTACGAACATCGTGAGCTGCCCTGAGGAATTGGGTTCCGGATCGATTTTGGCCGCCGAAGGCAAGTACTACGCGAACACCAACCAGTACGGCGACGCGGTGCCTAAGGGTGAGCTTGTCACGGACTCGTTTCAGGTTGACGTGCAGTTTTTGCCCGCCCGCGAAGTGAGTGGCCACATTGCCGACCGCAAGCAGGCCATTCGCGACATCATTGCGGCGCGTCCAGGTCAGCCCATTGTGGGCAATCTAGTGTTCGGGTCCAAGTCCGGAATCAAGGACGACCTCGACATCATCGACGAGTTTCGTGAGGGCGTCATGTGGGTGGTGGACATGTGCCAGTTCCGCACGCACCGCGCTTTGGTGCACGAGCTTCTCTCTAAAGGCGTCATGCTTATGGTGACGGGATCGAAGTTCTACCAGGCTCCGCCGTTTTGCGGGGCGCTGCTGGTCCCGAAGTTTTGGACCGAGCTGCTCATGGGTCAGCCCGCCGAGCATTTGCGCGACTACGGCCGCCTGTTTACGGCTGCGGACGC
>JBIPMA010000237.1:0-3240 GCA_044369335.1 Schleiferiaceae bacterium
GGTTTCACTATTGTCTCCGTTAAACTCTTGCAATTCTTCATCGGAATACAACTCAAACCTTTTTCTTAACTTGCTTTCCATTTCACCACCTTCGGCAAAATGACCCGCACCGAACATACCGCCTTTGGCAAATGTATTGCTGCCATCGTAACTCATAGCCCATTCATCAAACATATCTATTTGACGAGCCATTTGTCTTTGTTCTGGTGTTCCATAAACTAACTGGTTGTAATTGTACTTGTCTTTTAATTTATTAACTTCTATTTCACCAAAATTTTCATAAATCCCATTCTTTTGAGCCTTGCTAATTAAGGTTTTTTTGTACTTGGTTATATCACCGCCTAAGCCATAAAATTCAGTTTCACCACCTTTGGCGTAGTGTTCGTGAGATTCGTGGGTTTCGTGAATGTAATTACCAACTTCATCAATCTTGCTTTCACCATACTTTTCCCTCATTTTTCTAAAAATCAAACGACTTTCAACTCTTTCCGCTTGGTCATAAGAAGGCGATTTATGGTAAGCATCCACCAATTTTTCAAAATCATCTTGGTCAATACCAAAAGTATTTACATATTCGTAATCCTCACCCTCTTCAACATAACCGCCTTTGGCGAACTTATCAGTTTCTTCAAAACCATAATCTTTAAGGGCTTGAATAAGTTCGGAAATAGTAAAACCATCATAGATTATATTTGATTTCTCATCCTCAAGAACAACCCTTTTATTAGCCAAGTCAACATTTCCGAAATAGTCAACACCTTTTACGCTATTCTTTTTCTCATAAAATTTGATTCCAGCATAACTCCTTTTCGGCTTAAACCCATATGATAAAAATATATTTGAAAAAGTGTCTTCGGTGCTACCGCCTTTGGCAAACTTATCGGCATAAGTGTTATCCGACTTAATCACGCTACTACCAACGGAAGAACCCGCAGTTTTTGCAAGTTCCTCTTTGAGTTTATCCAATTGTGATTCGGTCAAAGTGAACTTAACAAGTTTATCAATATGCATATGCACGGCATAAGCCCCGTTTGGGTGACTTTGAGTCATTAAACCCCTACCCGTTGTCATTTGTATTTTACCAAATCGTGTTGCACTTTGTATGTCGATATAATCGCTTTTTTCACTTACGGGATAAACACTAAAATCTTGACTCTTTCTCATATTGGGCAACTTCAAATTGAAACTCAAAGTACCCAAGATGTTTTTCTTGTAGTCACCAATCACAACCTCATCGGTACTTCCGCCTTTGGCATATGTTTGATAGGGTGAAACTTGTAGATTGTAAGCATCCAAAACATTTATGAAATTAGATATTTTGCTTTTGTCGGTGATAATTGCATATCCCATATCATTTTGAAAGTCATAACTAATTTTATCAACATAGTCTAATTTGTCGCTTTTTTCATATGCTCTAATAAGAGATGTGATATCTTGCTTTGTTGCTATCGATTTACCGCCCAAATTTGTTTGAGGTACTATTTCTAACTTGATGTGTTCTTTTTTGCTTACACCACCCATAGCACCACCTTTGGCAAATTTTTCATTCTCCACATCTTCAACTCCTATTCCACCTAAACGATTTAAGAACAATCCACAATCTTTTAAGTAGCCTTTGCTTTGCTTTAAAAGTGTATCAACAATGAAATACATATCCTCAATGTTTTTAGTTACTATTCCCCAATATCCATTTTCAAATGAAGGATTTTTGCTATCAAGTATTCCGTATTCATCTTCTTCAGACCACTTTTTATCTCTATTGTATTTATAGGAATATTGATGTCCAATAGCAACTCCTTTGCCTAAATATATTTCAAATTTATTTTTCCTAACCACATCTTTAGTTTCAATAATTTTAGGCTCTCTACTAATATCGTATTTCTCAATAATTGGTTTCCAGTTGAAATCATTTGGGTATTTTAAGCCAATTTCAAAATAGCCATTTTTAGCGTTTTCAACTATTGTTATAATATGTGCCTTTTGACTATCGCCACTTGTTGTAATTAGCCCAGATGTTGTATTTCCAAATTCCGTATCAGCATTTACCGATGGTGGGGTGTAACCAATATAAATGTTTTTAATATCTTGCGCAGAAAAACCAGCATCAAGCAATGATTTAATATCGCTTTCATCGAAACCTATTTCAGCACCATAAGGGCTATCTTTGGCTGCTTTTTTCAAAACTGCCATTATTTCTTTTGGTGATTCGGTTGAAGGACTTGACTTCCTTTTGTTTTTAACATAAACACCATCAAGAATGTCTTTGCCTTTCAATTTGGTTAATTCGCCTTTCAACACAACCATAAGTTCTTTTACATCACGATTAGGCACATAGGTTGTGCTTTTTGAAATACTACCGCCTTTAGCAAAATTACCCGCACCGAAAGTACCGCCTTTGGCGTATTTCAATTTTGACAAATGAGCATCCCAATAAGAGAAGAATCTTTCTATTTCTTCCTTATCATTATCATTTATTGCAGACTCTAATTTAGCCAAATCATCTTCCAAGAAATTATACATTCTTGCACTTGACATTTCTGGTTTTAACGATTTCAAATGAATGTTCCAGTAAGAAAAGAATTGTTCAATTTTTTCGGTGTCGTTTTCATTTATTGCCACTTGCAAACTTGCCAAATCTTCAACTAAAAAATTATACATTCTTTCATCTATCTCACCACCATTTGCGTATTCACCTTCGGAGTGATAAATGGTCTCGCCATCTTTTGTGTCATACACCTCGGTTGCATACCAACCAAAAGAATTTTCATCTAATAAAGCGTTTGCCCAATATTTTGCCTCTTCTAAATCGTTAAAACGCATAAAGTCGGTGCTATTACCTTTAACTTGATATAAGCCATCCTTGGAATAACTCTTCATCATTTCTCTATCGCCTTCGTGGAAATTCATAGGCTGGTAATATTCAATCTCACCACCATCGGCAAGATATGGGTATTTCTTACGAGTGTCATACCTATTTGAGCGATATTCATAGTATTTTCTTCCGCCCTTTGATTCACCCCATTGGTTTTTCCAACCCTTCTTACTTATTCTCGCACCTTTCGGCATTGCCTCTCTTACTATGTCTCTTTTAAGGTTAGTTGCTCTCTTTGAACCATCTCCCGTTGGGATATCTTTAGGATATACTTCGGGGTGTAAACTAATGTATCTTTTTAACTTCTCGTATTGCCTTTCCGCCTCTTTCTTCACAACTTGCTTTTGCTCATTAATCATTTGCCTTGC
>JBIPMA010000170.1:0-3216 GCA_044369335.1 Schleiferiaceae bacterium
GTCGGCATGGGCGGACGGCTTGATTCGACCAACGTGGTGACTCCGCTGGTTTCGGTCGTGACCAGCATCGGCCTTGACCACATGGCCTTTTTGGGTCCAGATCGCGCAAGCATCGCCCGCGAGAAAGCCGGAATTTTCAAGCCCAAGGTCATGGCTATCGTCGGCGAATCTGATGCCGAAATCATGCATGTATTCAACGAAGTTGCCGCCTCTCTGGACCGGTGCTATGTGTATCCGATTGGACCGCACGACCAGGTCTTTCCGACCGACCTGCAGGGAGACTACCAAGTAAAAAACGCCCGCACCGCCATTATGGCTGCCCGAGTTGCCAAGCCCAGCATTCACGACCACCAGATTCGGCGCGGCCTCCTTCGGGTGGTTGCCAACACGGGGCTTCGCGGGCGCTGGGACGTCCTCGAAGAAGGAAATCCCCTAGTCGTGGCCGATTCCGCGCACAACGCGCACGGATGGGTTCCGGTGATGAAGCAGTGGAACCGGGTGCGTGCTGGACTGAATTCCGCGATGGTACTGGGAGTGGTGAGCGACAAAGACACTGAAGAAATGCTGGCTCACGTTCCGCAAGAGTGCACGGTGTATGCGTGCGCTCCTGCGATTCCGAGGGCGTTACCGGTCGAAGAATGGAGCCAGCGACTGCGCGCTGCAGGGCGGCAGGTCGTAGAATGCGACTCAGTGGCCAACGCCATGAACCGCGCCAAAGCAGACGGTTTTCAAGCGATTTACGTGGGGGGATCCAGCTTCGTCGTTGCAGACGCTCTGGCTGCCTACAGGGATGGACTGGTCAGCAGACGCCGCTCTGCCTCGAGGGACTGAAGCTTGGCCGAAGTGAGCGTTCGCTTCTGAACGGCCTCGAGGTACTTGGTTTCGCGGCTCGCCAAAATGAACATGGTGCTTTCGCCGAGGGCGAATCGGCGTCGCTCCTGCTGAAGCAGTGCGTACGCAGCCGTTTCAGAGGCCGTAAGCGCCTTAAGTTCGGTATCCAATGCCTGCACCTGCTGGGCAAGCTGGACCCGTACAATGTCGAACTGGTTTTGGGTGGCCGTTGCATTGGCCTGTGCGGCACGAAGGCGCGCTTGGGCTCCAGCCAGCTCGGCGCGTGCCTTTTGGTTGAACAGCGGCACGGTCAGACCCACCTTCCACTGCACGGATTCGGGGTTCCAGGCGCTTCCGCCCCACTGCAGCATACGGTAGTCTACGTACGGAGCCGGCAGCCACTGTGCCCACGCGGTGGTCGTGGCCAGGCGTTCACGGCGCAGGGCGGAATTCACCATCTCCAATTCAGGGATGCTACTTGCCTCTAGCCGTGAAGTTCCAAGCACGACGGGGAGCGCCTGTGGCTTCATTCCCGTGAGGTTGACACCTACGGTGTCTGCACCTCGGAGCAGTTGTTCGACATCAGCAATGGCGCCCGCAGTGAAGTTGGCCTGCTTGGCTGCGTCTGCCCTGCGGTCCACCCACGACAGGTAGGCCTCAAGCGTATCCATTTCGCTGCGCTCACCTAGGCGAAAGGCTTCGCGAACCAACCGTAGCCGCTCCGCTGCGACCGCAAGAGCCTCATCAACGGCTCCCTGAACTTCTGATTGAGCCTGCCAAAAGGTGTAGACCTTCACGGCGTTGAGAATAGCCGTACGCTCGGTACGGTCGAGTTTCGCCTCGGCGATTTCGAGGTTTCGCGTGCTTGCACCCCACTCGTACTGTCGGTCGCTAAAAATGAGTGCGCCGCCCAAGGGAGCCGAGATTCCCAAATTGACAAGGCCCTCTGTGGGGGTCTTGCGTTCGGGGTTAATGAAGGCGCCCGTGCCCTGGGCGGCTCCGCCCACAAGGTCGATTCCGCCGGGAAGCCCCACACGCGCCTCAGCGCGATCGAGACGGTACTGCAGGTCGTTGCCGTAGTCTTTGCCTTCGCTCGAAAGGTTGACTCGCGGCTCAAAGGCGGCGAATGCAGACATTCGCTTGGCGCGCGCCTCTGCAACCTTGGCTTCAGCGACGCGCACTTCTTGAGCGCGTTCCACAGCCGTGGCGACAAACTCACTCCAGGCAATGGTTTGCGCCATCGCCGGAACGGTCACCAGCCAAAGCAACAGCGCGCGCATTACTTAGAAGCCGTGTTTTTGGCAGACTTTTCACCCGGGCCATTGGCCGGGAATCCGTTAAACTGTCGCCACAGCTCGTACCACAAGGGAACGTCGTTGAGGAGCAACGTGGCGTGCACGGTTGTTCCAGGGCGCGCATTCGTCGGCCAGTCTTCGGTGGGCTCAAGAACGACTGCAAATAGCCCGTCCGCATCCGCTTGAGAGGCGATGTAGCGGATTTTGGCGGCAAACAGCCCCACGCTTGAACGCGGCCAACCGGGGATTTGTAAAATGGGCCATCCGTCGAGGGCACACAGCGCGGAATCTCCGATACTCAGCAACGGAACGTCAAACGGATGCACCTTGGTCATGACCACCACCGGGGCCCCTTCAGGTGCTAAAAAGAGCAGGGGTTGGTCTTTTTTGACCGAAGCACCCGGGGCTACGTAGCTCAACTGCACTACAAAACCGTCGCGCGGAGCAACCAGGGCCCGGTTGGACTGACGGCGCTGGATTCCCCCCACTTTAATGTCGGCGTCGGCGAGGCCCTCTTGGGCAGACGCCAAATCGGCAGCAGCCGTAGCGCGATCGCTTTGGAGCTTGGCAACTTTCTCCTTCCACTCGGCCACCTTGCTGCGGGCATTGAGGCGAGAAGACTGCCAGTCCTGAAGGGTGAACTCTGCCTTTGACGTGGCCTCCTGGGCCTTTGTCTGGCGCTGTTCCCACTCGAGGCGCGAAAGGGCTCCCCACTGAAACAAGCTGTCTGCACGCTGCGCTTGAAGCTTGGTAAACTTGGCCTCGAGCTTGGCCGCTTGGTACTTGGCGCTGTCTGCGCTCACCTTTCGCCATGCTGCCGCGATTTGAAGGGGCATTGCACGCTGCGCCTGCAGAATTTGCTCGTCGAGGGCCAGAATCTTGGATCGGTAGCCTACTACCGCATCAGACTTTGCATCGCGACCTAATTCGGTGTTGCTAAGCACATTGGGATCCATGTACTCGGTCTTGGTTTCCTCGAGCAGTGCGAGCGTATCGCCCTTGCGCACCTGATCCCCTTCGCGAACCTGCCATGATGCGAGTCGCCCATCCTCGGCCATTGCGAGGGGCATCATTCGGTCCATCGGATCAT
>JBIPMA010000171.1:0-3203 GCA_044369335.1 Schleiferiaceae bacterium
ATTGTAGTGCGTGGTGAAAATGCCCGTGGCGCCCGACTGGTGGATTTCGCGCAGAAAGACTCCAGCAAGCGCGGCTCCGAGGTCGGGGTCGGAACCGGATCCGAACTCGTCAACCAGCACCAAGGTTTCTGCGTCGCACCACGCGAGGATCTCGCGCATCTTGGTCAGCTTGCCGCTGTAGGTTGAAAGCTCGTTCTCAACGGATTGGGCGTCGCCGATGTCGGCCATAACCCGTTCGAACCAGCGCATCGTAGTGCGTGGGTGGGCCGGAACCAAAAATCCGCTCTGCAGCATGAGCTGAAAAAGCCCAACCGTCTTGAGCGCCAGCGACTTGCCGCCCGCGTTGGGGCCCGAAATCAACAGCAGCCGGTGGTCGGGGTCAAGGCGCACATTGAGCGGAACGATTCCGCGCCCCTTATCGCGCTGCACTTTGCGCAGCACTGGGTTCACGCCCTGCTCGACGTAGATGACCTCGTCGCTCCACTGCGGAAGCACTCCGCCCTCTGCCCGCGCAAACCGGGCGCGGCCCGCAAGGCTGTCCCAGTCGGTGAGCCGCTCGTCAACCCGCGCGATGACGTCGCGGTAGGGCCGCAGAGCCTTGGTCAACGCCTTGAGAATGCGGCGAATCTCTTTGCGTTCGTCCTCAATGAGTAAGCCCACCTCGGCGTTGACCTCAAGGCATTCCGAGGGTTCGAGGTAGACCAGTGAATTTTTGGCGCTGGAACCGTGAAAGGCTCCGCGCGCCTTGTTTTTGTGGGACGCCGATAGTGCCAGTACGCGGCGGTCGTTGCTCACGGACTCGCGAATGTCGCCCAACCAACCTTCGGAGTCGTAGCGGCGCAGCACCTTGTAAAAAATGCGGTCCGCGGCCACTCGGGCCTTCGCTAAATCTGCGCGAATCCGGGCGAGCTCTGGCGAGGCGTTGCTCCGCACCAGTCCGTTGCGCTCAAAAACACCTTCGATTAAGCGCGGAACCTCATCTTCAGGCGGAAAAGGCCGGGCCAGGGTATCGAGCGTCGGCGCATACTCGGCGTGGGTTGAAATAAACCTAAAGGCGTTGGCGTAGGCCTGAAACTGAGCGTGGATCGCGAGGCACTGCTCGGCAGTCAGCACCGCTCCCTCAATGCGCAGCATGGGCAGGGCGTCGTCGACTTCTGCAGCGGCTACGGCCGGGAAAAAGTGGCCCCGTTCCATGAGGCGCAGCAGCTCGTCCACTTGAAGCAGTTCGGGCTCTACCGCGGCGCGGTCGGACTGGGGTTGGGCCTCGCGCAGGCGCAGGCGGCCTTTGCGGGTCGCGGCGTGTTCCGCGGCCAAGTCCTTGACGGCCTGAAAGTCAAGCAGGTCAGCAGCCTCGGGCGGGTACAGCATCGTGAATCGCGGAACTTAGTCCGCCTTTTCAGGGCGCATTTGCGGAAAGAACAGCACCTCTTGAATGCTCGACCGGTCGGTCAAAAGCATGGTCAGGCGGTCCATTCCGATGCCCATTCCTGAAGTGGGAGGCATTCCGTACTCAAGGGCACGCACAAAGTCGAGGTCAATAAACATGGCCTCGTCGTCGCCTTTGGCGCTGAGCTTGAGTTGCTCCTCGAACCGCTCGAGCTGGTCGATGGGGTCGTTGAGCTCTGAGTAGGCGTTGGCGATTTCTTTACCGTTGATAAACAGTTCGAAGCGCTCGGTCAGTCGGTCGTCGTCGCGGTGGCGCTTGCAGAGCGGAGACATTTCAACCGGGTAATCCGTAATGAACGTGGGCTGCACGTAGTGGTGCTCGCAACGGTCGCCAAAAATGGCGTCGATCAATTTTCCGGAACCCATTTCCTCCGAAACCTCCACACCAATGGACTTGGCTGCCGCTCGGATTTCGTCTTCGGTCTTGCCAAGAAGGTCGAGGCCGGTGTGCGTTTTAATCGCTTCCAAAATCGGCACGCGGGCAAACGGAGCTTGGAACGAAATCTCAGTTCCGCCCACCGTGAAGCTGTGGCTTCCCTTGACCTCGAGTGCGATCTGCGCCAGGGCCTTTTCGGTGAAGTCCATCATCCAGCGGTAGTCCTTGTAGGCCACGTAAATCTCCATGACCGTAAACTCTGGGTTGTGGGTGCGGTCCATACCCTCGTTGCGGAAGTCCTTGGCAAACTCGTACACCCCGTCGAATCCGCCCACAATCAAGCGCTTGAGGTAGAGCTCGTTGGCGATGCGCAGGTAGAGCGGAATATCTAGGGCGTTGTGGTGCGTCACGAAGGGCCGCGCCACGGCTCCGCCCGGAATCGGCTGCAGAATGGGCGTCTCAACCTCGAGGTAGCCGGCCTCGTTGAAGATGCGGCGCATCACGCTGAAAATCTTGGTACGGGCCACAAACACGTCGCGCACTCCCTCGTTCACCACGAGGTCCACGTAGCGCTGGCGGTAGCGCAACTCAGGGTCGCTGAAGGCATCGTACACGGTGCCGTCCGCGTCTTTTTTCACGGTCGGAAGCGGGCGCAGCGACTTGCTCAGCACCTCGAGGCGGGTGGCATGCACGCTGATTTCGCCGGTTTGTGTGGTGAACACGTGGCCGTAGAAGGCCACAAAGTCGCCGAGGTCCAAGTGCTTCTTGAACACGTCGTTGTAGAGGGCCTTGTCGTCTCCGGGGCAGATTTCGTCGCGGTTGACGTACACCTGAATGCGGCCCGAACTGTCTTGCACACTGGCAAACGAGGCTTTGCCCATGATGCGTTTGGCCATGAGTCGGCCGGCCACGCACACTTCGGCGTAGCCCTCGGGGTTGGCGGCGAATCCGCTTAAAATATCAGCCGCATGATGGGTCACGGGCACTTCGGCCGCGGGGTAGGGATCCACGCCCAATGCGCGGAGTTCTCCCAATGCCTGGCGTCGAAAAAGTTCTTGTTCGCTGAGTTGGCGCTCCATGCGGCAAAGATAAGGGCTTGACCCCGCGCGGGGGCGGGCGAATCCAAGCGCCGTATCTTTGCGGCCCTCAAGGATTTTACTATGTCTGACCGCCGCGTTCGCGTTCGTTTTGCCCCCAGCCCCACCGGCCCGCTCCACATGGGTGGGGTGCGCACTGCTTTGTACAACTACCTATTTGCCAAAAAGTTAGGCGGAGACTTCTTGCTCCGCATCGAAGACACCGACCAGACGCGCTTTGTTCCCGGCGCCGAGCAGTACATCGTGGACGCGCTCGCATGGTGCGGAATTTCACCTGACGAAGG
>JBIPMA010000188.1:0-2971 GCA_044369335.1 Schleiferiaceae bacterium
GCCCATGGACCAGTGCAACAATAGTCCGCAGTGGAACAGCTTGCCTCCCATCGTACTTTGCAACCAGGAGACCCTTCGGATTCCGAGCACCGCTACCGACCCCGACGGCGACTCGCTCTACTACCGACTCGTCAACCCGCTGCACGGAGGCGGAAAGAACAACGGGACCGGATTCAACACCCCCGCCCCTAGCCCACCTGCACCGCCGCCCTATGTCCCCATTAACTTCTTGAATCCCGCTACTCCGGCGAATCCGATACCGGGATCGCCCGCGCTAAGTATTGGTGGCACCACGGGATTACTTACCGGTTTTCTCAATGTGACTGGTCAGTTCGTCCTCGCCATAGAAGTGGAGGAATGGCGCAATGGGGCACTTTTGAATACGGTCCGCCGCGACTACCAATTCAATGTGACTTCGTGCCAAGCATTTATTAAGGCAGATATCGTTTCAGAAGTGGACGATCCTGAGCAGATTTGCATTGGAGCTACGGTTCCGTTTTTTCACGAGTGCATTAATGCATCAACGTTTTGGTGGGATTTTGGTGACCTTGGCCGGAGTGACGATACGTCGCGTTTGGCTTTTCCGACCTGGACCTTTAGCGACACGGGGGTGTACTGGGTTACCCTTGTGGCCAATCCGGGCTGGCCTTGTGCCGACACCGACCGCGTCAAGTTTCACATTTACCCGCCCATCAATCCAAGCTTTACGCACGACGGCGGCCCCTGCTTTGACCAACAGCCTGTTACGTTTACCCCATTCGGAACCTGGTTTGACGGCGCACAGTTTGATTGGACGTTTGGGGCTCCGGGGGATGCTTCGCTAGCAAATTGGTCTGGTGAATTTCCGCCTCCGATCCAGTTTCTTCAGCCCGGAACCTACCCCGTCACCCTGCGCATTCAGTCCAAGTCCTGCGACGAAACCTACCTCGATTCGGTGGTGGTGGATCCTCGACCCCGACTCGATAGCACCATTGGCCCGTGGGTGGGTTGCGAACCCTACACGCTTGTCTTTGATGCGGGGGCATTTGCCCGTCGGACGACCTACTTCGAATGGGATTTTGGAGACGGTTCAGGGGATACGCTGGAGTTTCCCGTGCACACCTACACGGTTCCGGGATTGTACGACGTACGGGTCCGCATGTGGACCGAAACGGGCTGCCGCGACACGGTTGAGAAGATCTTTCCGGGGGCCATTCGGGTAAACCCCCGACCCGTGCTGAGCATGACGATTGCGCCCAAGACGGTGTCGATTTACCAGCCTTTGGTTCAGGTGCGTGCTGATTCAGTGGACGCCGACGAGCAGTTCTGGTTTGACATGGGTGATTCGTCTCTGTACGCCCAAGAGGCCTTTGTCGTACACCTCTACCGCGATACCGGAACCTTTGTGGTGCGCCGCATCGCTGTGAACCAGTTTGGGTGCTGGGATACCCTTGTGGACTCGGTTCGCGTCAACCCAATCTATAATGTGTGGTCGCCTACCGCGTTTACGCCGAACGGAGACGGTGGCAATGAGGGCTTTCGGCCTGTCGCAACAGGCATTACGCAGTACCGCCTTCACATTATGGACCGATGGGGCAATGTAGTCTTTCGGTCCGAAGATGCACTAGAGGAATGGAACGGACGCGTACATAACGTCGGAGCAGAATGCCCCGATGGTGCCTATGTCTGGTCGCTGTTTACGCTTGATTTTGGGGATTCCCCCGTCGAGCAGCAGGGCGTCGTGCTACTTGTTCGCTAAGGCGTAGGCTCCGGCGGCAGCGCCGATGCTCAGTACCAAGGTTGCCGTGATGTACCCTAGCGCCATCAGCGTCGAGCCTGTTTTGGCCCACTGTAGGGCCTCCCAGCTAAAGGTGCTCATGGTGCTGAATCCGCCGCAGACACCTGTGGCGAGTGCAAGCTGAATTCGCGCGTCGGGGTGGGGCCGCGCCATGAGGTAGCCAAGCAGTGCTGCCGCGGCAACGTTGGCCACGAGCGTGGCGGTGGAAGCGGTAAGCAGTGGGGCCTCTGCTCGCTTGAGAAGGACCGTCAGGGACCAGCGAAGAAGACTGCCAAAGGCTCCGCCCAAGGCGACGGCAAACGGATTCATAGTCCCGAAGTTAGGGGACGGAGGCGAAGGATGAGGCGACCGACTGCGATTCCAAGCAGTGCGCCGGCTAATACGTCTCCCGGATAGTGCACGCCGAGGTACACCCGCGAAAAGGGGACCGCCAATGCCCACGTCACGGCCAACGCCGTGAGCCAGCGAGCAGGGCGAGAAGCCATGTATACCGTCAGCAAGGCCCACGTGGTGGCTGCATGGCCGGAGACAAAGCCGAAGGCTCCGCGGCACATGGCCACGGCGCGAAATTCACCCTCGAGGGCCCAGCACGGCCGAGGACGCCCGATGCTGTTTTTGAGAAAGGTCGCGACCCAGTCCGCAGCCGCAAAGGCCGCCACCAGGGTAATCAAAAGCCAAAACCAGGCAACTAGGGAGAATTTTGGGCGCTGGAATGCCCAGAGGACGAGCCAAACGACAAGGGCCACCCAAATGTTGGAGACCGCGGTAAAGAGGTGGTCAGCCCAGGGTCCGCCATGGCCTGCGACGCCGAGAAAGACCGAGCGGTCTAGTCGATCAAGCGATTCAACGAATCCCACAGCAAATCTTTGAGGTGGTCCAGACCCTGGCCCGTGACACTACTAAAGGTGGTCAACGGTAGGTCCTTGGGGAGGCGCGGACGCACGTTGTCGAGCAATTGACCGAGCAGCTCTTCATCGAGCATGTCAGTCTTTGAAATGGCCAGTACGCGGCGCTTCGTGAGCAGTTCTGGGTTGAATCGCTCTAATTCGCCAAGCAAAATGTGGTACTGCTCGACGACATCGGGGGCATCGCACGGAACCAAAAACAGCAGCAGTGCATTGCGTTCAATGTGCTTGAGGAAGCGGTGGCCGAGTCCACGCCCTTCGGCAGCGCCTTCGATCAATCCCGGAATGT
>JBIPMA010000055.1:0-7218 GCA_044369335.1 Schleiferiaceae bacterium
GACGTGTAGTCGCGGTGGGCGACAACACCGAGGTTGGGCACGAGGGTCGTGAATGGGTAGTCTGCGATTTCGGGCTTGGCCGCACTTACCGCACTAAGCAGAGTGGACTTACCCGCATTCGGAAAGCCAACGAGCCCGACGTCAGCGAGTACCTTGAGCTCGAGAAGGAACCAGCCTTCGCGGCCTTCTTCACCGGGCTGGGCGTGCTCTGGAGCTTGGTTGACGGAATTTTTGAAGAATGCGTTTCCGCGGCCACCACGACCACCGGGCAAGAGGATTTTGCGCTCACCTGCTTCGGTGAGCTCGCAGAGTACTTCAAGAGTTTCGGCATCTTTGACGACGGTCCCGAGCGGAACCTGCAAGACGATGTCTTCACCGCTGCCACCTATGCGTTGGTTGCGGCTGCCGTTGACACCAGGTTCGGCCTTGATGTGCTTGCGGTACTTAAGGTGAATCAAGGTCCACATTTGGGGATTCGCCTCTAAAATGATGTGCCCCCCGCGGCCACCGTCACCCCCGTCTGGACCGCCCTTGGGAAGGCCCTTGGCACGAAAGAAGTGGCGGCTTCCTCCGCCCCCGTGGCCGGACTGCAAGAAGACCTTGACGTAGTCAATAAAATTAGAATCTGCCACGGGTACGTATGTTATAGAGATTGAATAAGGCTGCGCAGTTCGTCCGTAATGGACTCAATGCTGCCCACGCCATTGAGGCCGCGGTACTTGCCTTGGGCCTCGTAGTAGGACTGAACCGGAGCGGTTTCGCGGGCGTATACCGCAAGGCGCTGGCGAATCACCTCTTCGTTGGCGTCGTCTGCACGGCCCGAAGTGGCACCTCGTGCCAAAAGGCGGGCGACAAGCTCTTCGTCATCGACTTCAAGGCCAATCATCGCCGTGACACCGGTCCCGACATCCGCAAGGATTTCGTCAAGAGCCGCAGCCTGTGCCGAAGTGCGTGGGAATCCGTCAAAAATGAACCCGGCCGCATCAGGATGCTTGGTCCATTCGTCCTTAAGCATTGCAATGGTCACGTCGTCCGGAACCAATTGCCCTTGATCCATAAAGGACTTAGCCCACCGACCTAACTCGGTCGCCTCGCGAATGTTGCGGCGAAAAATGTCACCAGTAGAAAGGTGAACTAGTGCAAATTCATCGACGAGCAGGGCACTTTGCGTGCCTTTACCTGCCCCTGGAGGGCCAAAGAGTACAATGTTCTTCATGCGGATGGTGCGTAAATGACCGAAAACGATCAAGGCGGCAAAGGTACGACCTCAGGGACTTCCCTACCTTTGCGGCCTAACCCACTGGGCAATGGAACACAATTACGCCGTAATCATGGCAGGCGGAGTCGGTTCGCGCTTTTGGCCAACCTCTACTTCACGAACACCAAAGCAGTTTCTCGACATTCTCGGGACGGGCGAAACCCTGCTTCAGCAGACGTTTCGACGCATGAAGTCTGTAGTCCCAGCCAACCATATTTATGTGGTGACCCACGTGGACTATGCGGACGTGTGTCTGGCGCAACTTCCTGAACTCAACCGCCAGCGAATTTTAACCGAACCAGCCCGACGCAACACGGCTCCGTGCGTGGCCTATGCGGCATTTGTCCTTAAAAAGCGCGATCCACTCGCCAACTTTGTCGTGACGCCCGCCGACCATTTGGTTACCAACGAAGCGGAATTCACCGCTCGCCTCACCTCTGCGCTCGCCACCACGGGCACCCACAACGTGCTTATGACGCTCGGAATGAATCCCGTCCGACCTGAAACGGGGTACGGCTACATTCAGTTCCGCCCCGAGAAGTCAGAGTACGCGAATGACGTTCACCCAGTTAAAACGTTTACCGAAAAGCCCAACCGCGAGATGGCCGAGCAGTTTATCGCCACGGGAGAGTTTTTGTGGAACGCCGGAATTTTTGTTTGGAATTCCAACGCCATTTTGAGTGCATTCGAAAAGCACATGCCTGAAATGTACGCCGGCTTCAGCGCCGGTTGGGAGCACTACGGAACCTCAACGGAGTCTGAGTTCATTCGCTCGATGTACGGCGAATGCCCCAACGAATCCATCGACTACGGAATTCTTGAAAAAGCGAAGCAGGTGCTTGTGATGCCGGCCGAATTTGGCTGGTCTGATCTTGGAAGCTGGGGCGCGGTACACGAGCAGCGCGCAGCAGATGTGCACGGAAACACCGGAGGCGGCACCCACGTGCTGTCGTACGACGCAAGCGGAAACACCTACCACATCCCAGAGGACATGGTTGCCGTGGTCGACGGACTGCAGGACTATATTGTGATTTTGAGTGAAAACCGCCTTTTGATTTGCCCGCGCAGCAAAGAGCAAGAAATCAAGCAGTTCGTGCACGACGTCAAGATGCGTCGCGGCGAGGATTTTGTATAGTTCCAGATCCTTATTCAACCAAAAAAGGCGCCCCAAGGGCGCCTTTTTTCGTATGATTTGTGCGTGACTTAGCGCTTGGCGCCTTCGAGCCACTTGTAGATGCGCTCGGGCATTACGCGCTCTAGACCGATCAAAGTCAGCCAGTAGCCTACAAACAGCGCGAGGAATACGAGCATGCTAAATCCGGTCAGGATGATCATGATGGCGAGGAGGAATCCGAGGAATTTCATAGTGCGCTGCGTTGAAGGGTACGTTGAATTCGTATCGGGGCAAAGATAAGTGACGAAGGTCAATTCTTTACGCCCTTTGTCGGGCGTAATTTTGCCCCATGAGCACACAAACCCGCATTGAACGCGACACGATGGGCGAAGTCCACGTGCCTGCCACCGCCTACTGGGGCGCCCAGACCGAGCGCTCGCGCACCAACTTCAAAATCGGCCCTGAAGGCAGCATGCCCAAAGAGATCGTGCACGCTTTTGCCTACCTGAAAAAGGCTGCTGCCATGACCAACCGCGACTTGGGCGTTTTGTCCGCCGACAAGGCCGAGCTCATTGGCAAAGTCTGCGACGAAATCCTCACGGGCCAGCACGACGCTGAGTTTCCGTTGGTTATTTGGCAGACCGGGTCCGGAACCCAAAGCAACATGAACGTCAACGAGGTCATTGCCTACCGCGGCCACGTGCTGAGTGGCGGAAGCCTGCAGGACGCAAACAAGGTGCTTCACCCCAACGACGACGTGAACAAGTCGCAGTCGTCGAACGACACCTTTCCCACCGCGATGCACATTGCGGCCTACATGCAGACGGTACGCACGACGCTACCTGGATTACGCCACTTGCGCGATGCGTTGGCTGCCAAAGCAGACGCCTTCAAAAATGTGGTCAAGACCGGCCGCACCCACTTTATGGATGCCACTCCCCTGACCCTGGGCCAGGAGTTCAGCGGCTATGTGCAGCAGCTTGACAACGGAATTCGCGCCATCAACAACGCACTCGAAATGGTCGCTGAGTTGGCCTTGGGCGGAACCGCGGTTGGCACAGGCCTCAATACCCCCAAGGGTTACGACGTTGCCGTTGCCGCAAACATTGCCGAGCTCACGGGAATGCCGTTCACCACGGCTCCGAATAAGTTCGAGGCTTTGGCCGCGCACGACGCCATGGTCGAACTCAGTGGGGCTTTCAAACGCGTGGCGGTTTCGCTTATGAAGATTGGCAACGACGTGCGCATGCTTTCGTCGGGTCCGCGTTCAGGTATCGGCGAAATCATCATTCCAGACAATGAACCCGGATCGAGCATCATGCCCGGCAAGGTCAACCCGACCCAGCCCGAAGCCCTCACCATGGTCGCCGCTCAGGTGATCGGAAACGACGTGGCCGTTTCGCTCGGCGGAGCCACCGGACACTTTGAGCTCAACGTGTTCAAGCCCTTGATCGCCGCCAACGTGCTGCAGAGCGCACGCCTCATCGGCGACGCGTGCGTTTCGTTTACCGACAAATGCGCAGCTGGAATCGAACCCAACTACCCCATCATTCAGCGACACCTTGAGAATTCACTGATGCTGGTCACTGCACTCAACACCCACATCGGGTACGACAAAGCGGCCAAAATCGCCAAAACAGCCCACGCCGAAGGCAGCACCCTTAAAGAAGCTGCCCTTAAGTTGGGCTATGTCACCGCGGAGGAATTTGACGCGTGGGTTCGCCCCGAAGACATGGTTGGCCACTAAGTCGAACTAGCCAAGCTACATTGAGCCACCCGCACCGGGTGGCTTTTTTATTGGTTGAGTGTAACCGCTCCGTGCTGGTCGCCGGCTGTGCCGCACTGGCTCTGCCACGTCAGATGGTAGAGGTAAACGCCTGGTGAAAGTACCCGACCCTGGTAGCGTCCGTCCCACGCAAAAAGGGGATCGTTGGTACGAAAGACTTCTTGGCCCCAGCGGCTGTACACCACGAGGTTGATCTGGGCGAGCGCGCTGGCCTCGGTTCCGCGCAACTGAAACGCGTCATTGATGCCGTCCCCGTTGGGGGTAAAGACGTTGGGCACCTGCAGACTGTCGACGTCTGCACCAAAAATTTGGTAGGTGACTTGAACGGAATCTTTGGTTCCGCACACCGTGTCAGCCACGACGAACCAAGCGCTGAGGTTGCCAGCCTGTGCTGCGGGCCACTGCACGTTGGGACCCTGAACCACCCCGCCGCCGGGAATGCGCCAGTAGCTCACGTCCGAGTTGCCCCGCTGACCAAGCCCGCGCACCGGCTGACCGTCCAAGCAGAAGGGCGCCGTGACGCTCGCCGTCGGAGTGGAGAGCGCGGGGCGAAATTCCGCGGAAAGCTGAAGGCTGTCGCGCTGCCCGCAGACGTTGTCGTAGGCGACCAACCAGGCGGAATAGGAATTCACTAGGGAGGTTCCGGACCACGCAAACGGCGGTAGCACGGTATCTACCGAACCACTGGCACTGTAGAGCACGAGCACCTCGGCGCTTAAGTTGGCACCAGGAAGCAGGGCGATGCTTCGCGCAGGATCGCAGGGGTCGTAGTCAAGCGTCGCATCCGCTGATACCGCCGAACCGGGTAGCACCCACAGATTTAGTGTTTGAACTGCTTGGGTAAGGCAAATAGTATCAAGAGCTGTCACCGAGAGCACATAAGGTCCGGGTACGGCGTAGCTGTGGCCGGGCAAGGGTGTGGAGGGACCAGACCATGTGGCACCATCTCCCCACGAAACCGTGAGGATGTCGGTGCGACTGGTGGTTCCGGTGAGGTAGAGGCTGTCGCCCGCACAGATGGTGTCGACGCTGAGGTCCAGCTGCGCGGCCGCGGCCAAGAGTTCAAATGCAATCTGCACGCCCGCCATATTGCAGTTCGAGGCATTGTTGGTCGCGGAGTGCGCGTTGGGCGGAAAAATCGGCAGGTTGTCGGTTCCGCCACAGCCCGCACAGATTGCTTGGTGGATCACGCCGTTGGGGTCGAAGCGCGAGGTTCCGCCGTCGACGTGCTCGTCGGCCCCGTTGCCCCCAAAGTAGCTGGCGTACTCGGGGTTGCCGTGGCGGTCCAGGGCCAAGAAGTAAAAGTCCTTGCCGTCGGTAGTTGACTGGTAGGCGTTGGGGCTCGTGTAGAGGTTGGTGATGGTTCCGCCGTTGAGGTTTCCGAACCAGCCTGAGAAGTAGGCGGTTCCGCAGTCGTCCACCTGAAGGGCCGTCGGCGAAATGCGCCGGTTGAGTTGGCCGTTGCCGATGTACTGAGTGCGGTAGATGCTGTCGCCCTCGGCCTTGATCCACGTGAGGATTTGGGTTGAATTCGGATTTTGCCACAGCCCGGGCGTGGGCGCGAGCGGCCCAACGTAGGGGCCCGAGCCCTGACACAAGGTACCCAAGCCCAGCGAGAGCAGCACCGCGCTCGAATCGCCCACGGCGGCATACGCCCCAGCGGGGTTTTGCGCGGCTAAAAATCCATAGGAGGTGCAGTACTGCGGCTCGAGGTAGGTCTGGCCCAGCATTTGGCCATTGGACGGATCAAACAGCGCGTAGTAAGCTTCGGCTTGGCCGCTCGGAACCGTAGTCAACCCCGAGCCCGGCAAATTGCCCATACCAGACGTCCATCCGAGTACCGCGAGGCGGTTGCCATTGGGTCCCGGTGTGGGAATGAGCGAGGTCAAACCGTCCAGGTCTGGCCCACCTACGTACGTTGCCCATCGCAACGTATCAAGGTCGGGGCTGAAGTGCGCGAGGAGGCCGTCGGTGGTTCCGCCCCGAGACGTATCCAAGGGCCAGGTGGCCAGACCGCGGGACCTGCTGGCGGTGGCAATCCAGATTCCGCCCGAGTCCACCCAGACGTCGCCGCGCGCCTCGTCGCCGTAGTGGGGCGTACTGACGTCCTGCAGCCCGTCGTAGCCAAACCGCCCGTAGTAGGTAGCGGCTTGCACCGCGGAACCCATGGGATTAAGGCGAACCAGCACCACGTCGGTGGGCGACTGAAAGACGACTCCGCCCCCGCCGAGCGAACCGCCCGCAGGCTGATGCGCCAGTGAGGTGTCATAGGCCGTCGCAGTTGTTGGAAAATTCAGCGAATTGCTCACCCCCATCACTACGAGGTCTCCGTTGGGCGCCACCCGCAGCGAATGCGGCTGCTCTTGGCCCGCCCCTCCGAGGTAGGTCGACGAAATAATGCCCGTCCCGGTCGAGTTGAACAGCATGAGGGCGATGTCAACTCCGCCGCCGCCGAAATTGGCTTGGACCCCGTTCTGCGTGGGGTACTGGGTTCCGAAGGCTACTCCGCCCAGCCACGTTCGCCCTTGAAGGTCGTAGGTCGCCGTATACCCAAAGTTGTCGCTCACCGAGCCGCTAAAGCTGCTGAACACGTAGGTCGGATCAATACGCTGGGCACCCGGGGCATGAAGGATCCAGCCCTCTGGAGTTTGCTGCCACTGCACCCTCACTTCCCGCCCTTGGGTATCGTAGGCCGTCGCGGCATCCATTCGTGCGGAACCTGCCGGTGTTTCGAGTTCCAGCACTTCTGGAGCCCGCGGCACCCGGCGCGCTTCGCCCCCCTCAAACTGAATGCGTAGTCTCGTCTGGACGTCGCCGTGCCACCACGTTTTAAGCCGACCTGCCTCAATTCGGAGCTCGAGGTCCACGCCTGGGTAGACGTTGCGCACCCATGCCTGGCTCGATCCACGAACCGTGGCTGACGCCCCGCGCCCAAGCACGTACGTTACGGGATGGCTGCTTGGGTTGAGGTCTAAGGTTCCGCCCTGAGACCCCACATAGCGCTCGGTCCATACCGCCACACTGTCGGACTCTCCAGGGAGCCGAGCTGCAAACCGCAAG
>JBIPMA010000012.1:0-10916 GCA_044369335.1 Schleiferiaceae bacterium
TAGTTGTCACCACCTTGAGGTCTTCGGCGGTATCTGTGTGGTGGTCGCGCTCTTGAATGAGCACGCCATTGAGAACGGAGCGTACCCGGTAGTGGGCACTAGCTTCGGGTTTCACGGTGACGAGGATGCGGTTCTTTTTTGACTGAAGTACCTCAAGGGCTTCGGCGCTGTAGCTTGGGGCCAGGAGCACCTCAAAGAACAGCGAGTTCATGGCCTCTGCCGTCGCAAGGTCTACAGGTTGGTTGCAGGCGATCACTCCGCCGAAGGCAGAAACGGGATCCGCAGCGAGTGCGACGTTCCAAGCTTCAAGTAGTGTGGGGCGGCTTGCCATTCCGCACGCATTGTTGTGCTTGATGATGGCCACGGTTGCGTCGTGACCTTCGCTCACGAAGTCAAGTGCGGCCTCAACGTCAAGTAGGTTGTTGTAGCTGAGCTCTTTTCCGTGAATTTGCTCAAGTCGGTTCGAGAGGTCGCCGACGTACCATGCCTTTTGGTGCGGATTTTCTCCGTAGCGCAGGCTGCGGCGGCCGCCCATCAGTGTAGGAAAGGGGTGATCTTGGCCAAGCGTCCACGATGCAATGTGTGCATCGTAATTCTGGCTGGTCTGAAAGGCTGCGCCAGCAAACGCTTTGCGCTGTTCGCGGGTCAAGGTTCCGCCCTGCGACTTGAGAAGTTCGAGCACTTCGGCATACTGAGCGCGCGAACTGACAATCCAGCAGTGGTCGAAGTTTTTGGCAGCAGCGCGGATTAGTGAAATTCCGCCGATGTCAATTTTCTCGATGATGTCCTCTTCAGAAGCGCCCGACGCCACCGTGTCCTCAAAAGGGTAGAGGTCGACAACGACCATGTCAAAGCTGGGAATACCAAATCGTTCCACAGTGTCTTGGTCGTCTTTGCGGTCGCGGCGCCAAAGGATTCCACCAAAAACCATCGGGTGAAGTGTTTTCACACGGCCATCGAGAATGCTCGGAAAGCCTGTGACCGTCTCAACGGCAGTCACCGGGAGCCCTAAGCTCTCAAGGTAGGATTGAGTGCCGCCCGTGCTGTACAACTTCACCCCAATGCTGTGGAGGTGGCGAACAATCGGCTCAAGGCCGTCTTTATGGTAAACTGAAATGAGGGCGGATTTAACCTGCTGCACGTCGTACTGAAAATTGGGTCAAGAAAGGATGCAAAAGTACGGCGAACATGGCATGAACTTTGACTAAATTGCCCCCGTGCGCCACCTATTTTTTCTAATTTGGGAATCCACCCGTTTGGCGTGGTCAGCAATGACCGCGAACATCCTTCGCACCGTGCTCTCGCTACTTGGTATTGCAGTCGGAATCTTTTCGATCATCTCGGTCTACGCGGTTGTAGACAGCCTTGAGCGCAGCATTCGTTCGAGTGTTCAGGGCCTTGGGTCGGACGTGGTGTACATTCAAAAATGGCCCTGGGGTGGGGGCGGAGGTGAGTACGAATGGTGGAAGTTTTTTCAGCGTCCTGAAGTCGGCTACCTCGACTACCAGCGCCTCGTGGAGTTTGGTGTGAAGGGTTCCGATGCGATTGTGCTTTTGAACGGAACCACAACCACAGTGAGCTCTGGCAACTCAAACGTCGAGCAAACCGAGATTCGAGGAATTACCTACGACTACGCCCAACTGAATAAACTCGGTTTTGCCGGTGGGCGATACTTTACTGAACGCGAACTGCGCAGCGGACTGCCGTACTGCATTGTCGGCGCAGATATCGCCGATGGACTGGCCTCAAGTGCGCAACTCGTAGGCAGCTCCATTCGAATTCTTGGCCGTGACTTTCAGGTGATTGGCGTCCTGGAGCGCGAGGGTAGTTCGTTGGTTGGCGAAACCCACGACGCTCGGGTTCTGGTGCCTGCCCGTTGGGTGGTCGCCAATATTGGCGATGAACTGGGCGGATCCGCGATTCAAGTACGCGCGGCGTCTGGAACCACAGTTGCCCAACTCAAAGAAAACGTGCGGGTAGTTATGCGCAAAATTCGTCGCCAGTCACCATCTGCAGAGGACTCATTTGCGCTCAATGAGTCATCGACATTGAGTTCGGGCTTAGACCAAATGTTTGGAGTGATCGGCTTGGCGGGCACGGTCATCGGGGGGTTCAGCATCCTTGTCGGCGGGTTCGGAATCGCCAACATTATGTTTGTGAGCGTTCGCGAACGTACGGGTCAAATTGGGGTTCAAAAGGCATTAGGGGCTACCCGCGGCTTCATACTAGCCCAGTTTTTGCTCGAAAGCGTCCTACTTAGTCTCGTCGGCGGAATCATTGGCCTCGCCTTTGCCGGAACATTAATTGCAGTTGGTGCCGCAGTTTCGGACTTTGAGCTTGCGGTTTCGCTTCAAAACATCGCCACCGGTATCGGCCTATCGGCCCTCATCGGTCTCATCGCGGGGTATGCCCCCGCTGAAATGGCTGCGCGCCTCGATCCCGTTGAGGCCATTCGTTTTAACCAATAGTAGCCGCCTCGGGCATCGATCCAATCGCCTGCGCGATTGCCTCAAGAAGTGCATGGTCCTCGGCGCCAAAGGGATCTAAAAAATGGCTGTCGATGTCAATTTGACCGATAAGTCGAGTGCCTTCGTAAACAGGGACCACCAACTCAGACTTGGTCTCCATCGAGCACGCTAGGTAGTTGTCTTGCGCCCAAACATCCGGAACTTCAAAAGGTGTCCCACTCACAGCTACCTGACCACAAATTCCGCGACCGTACGGAATCCGCGTATGCTCCGTTTCAGCCCCAGCAAATGGCCCTAGATGCAGGGTCTGTTCGGCATCGTTCATCCAGTAAATCCCCACCCATTGGTAGTGCGCCACGCGGTCTTTAAGTAGTTCGCACACGGAACCAATTCCGTTCCAACCTTCTGACTCAAGGATCCTAAGAGCGTCGAGCTTAATATTGATCCAGTTCATTGGTTATCAATTAAATAAATCCAGAATTTGGGTCCTAAAATAAGGAGGCCCACTACCGCCGCTGCAAGTGCTGCCACGAGCACCGATGCGGCGGCAAAGTCCTTGGCGTCCCTAATAAGTGGATGCCGCTCAGTGCTGACACGGTCAGCCAGCCGTTCCAGGGCTGAATTTGCATATTCCGCGGCGACAACCAACCCCATTGCCAGCGTAAGAATGGCCCAATCCACGTTTGAAAGTTTGAGGATCCAACCCGAGTACACTACGGCGATTGCTGCCACAGAGTGCACTTTAAGGTGGCGTTCAGCGCGCCATGCTGCGACCAGGCCCCGAACGGCGGCCAACCATGAGTTCCACATACTGCAAACCTACGGCGCGCTTCGTTCGTTCACTGAAGTCCACCGCGAGAACAACCCCACCGTACCCTATTGGGCTTTGCGTGTCCTGCTATCCTAGTGGAGCCTATCTTTGAGTTTCCATTTAAGCCCCCACGTATATGAGCTTGGTTACACGTGTAAAAGCATTTGTTTTTTTTACATTAAGCGGATTCGCAGTAAGTGCTCAATCACTTAGCTTGGTTCAAACTGCAAACCTGTCAAAATGTACTGGCGATTCACTGCGGCTCGAATTAAATATTGGTACTCAGAACTATCCAGCGAGCAATAGCTTCAAGATTTTCATCGCTCCCGGACAACCATCATCTTATGTACACTCGTCTGCAAGTCAGATGCCCATTGTAAAGTGGAGATCAATAAGCCCCCTGCCCGTTTCTTTTGATACCAATTCTGTTGGAACCAAGTATGCGTGGGTTCAAATTCCTACCAATATTACTTCGAGTGGATTTTACTCAATCGTGGTACGAAGTACAGGGCCAGTCCAATGGAGTGACACCATTTCAATCCTCATAAATCTTGCCCCAAATGCTAGCATAACAGCGATTTCATCTGGTTTCAATAACATTTATACCTCAGGTCAAGATTGGGGCTATTGTAAAGGTGATTCCGTTTACTTATTTGCAACACCTGGTTTAAATTCCTACCAGTGGTATCTTAACGGAACACCAATTATTGGCGCTACGAGTGACTCTGTATTAGTGTTAACATCTGGTACGTACGCAGTTGATGTAAGTAATGGAGTTTGTACAAGTATGTCGTCAGATACTGTGGTAAATGAATTTTCACCCACTACCTCAATAACGCATAAGCCTGGGTCAATGCAGACACTTCAGGTTCTCGATAAAGATGCCGCTATTGATTCAGTTGGATTTTGTGAAACGGAGTTTATTACCCTTGAAGGCCCAATGCCGATTGTCCCGGGATCCAGTATATTGTATCAGTGGCTACAAGACTCAATAGATGTTTTTGGAACAAAATATATCGTTCCAATTAAAGGTGCCAGTAATGTAGGGTACCAAACTAATCAGTCCGGTGTTTTTTACTTAGAGACTGTTTGGTTGCCAGGTGGATGTCCTGATACAAGCAGTGCATTTTGGTTGTTTGTAGATTCGGTTCCAGATACGGAACTGCACGTAATTCCTTGGCCAGGTCAACCCACTGCAAGCTTGACAATCTGTGAATCGGACTCGACCCAACTTGCTTCAATTGCCTCAAGCCCGTCATGGAACTATCAATGGGAGGTTCGCTTTCCAGCAGGGAGTGGGAATTGGGCTCCGGTTCCGGGTGCAACAAGTTCTTCCCTAAGTGCATCAAATAACTTAGTACCGGGCACAGCAGAATACCGTTTGAATATAACAAATTCCTACTGTGAACATACAACAAGCGAGCTGCTCGTGACAATTTTGCCGCTACCAAGCGTCGTTATTCCTCAAGGTGACTCAATTTCTTTGTGTGCGGGTGACTCTGTACTACTTGGCGCAGTGGGCCCAAGTACGAGTTACGTGTGGTCTACCCCAAGTGGGCCGATTTCTGGAGCTTCATTTTATGCTAGCACTCCGGGAACTTATGTGGTTCAAGGAACAAATAATGCCGGATGTACAAATTATGATACGATTGTAGTTTTTTACATTACGGTGAATGCTAATGCAGGCCCTGACCAAACGGTACTACCAGGGAGCACGGTTCAGTTAAGTGCCACTGGCGGTAGTTATTTTTACTGGTATGCAAGTGTGCCTACTTATTTCAGTGATCCGTACAATCCAAATGCACAGACGGTTCCGACTCAGGATACGACGATGTACGTAGTTGAAGTACTGAATTCTGACGGTTGCTTCGATACCGACACGATGTTCGTCTACACATTTGACCCTGCCACGTTAGTTCCGGACCTCAGGAACGTCATGAATGTTATTACACCCAATGGAGACGGATTCAATGATGTATTCGACCTCAGTGAGTTAGTGCGAGCGGATAGCTGTGACCTTGTGGTTCTTGACCGTTGGGGCGCCCAAGTGTTTGAGCAAGAGCGCTACATCTCTGGTTGGGATGGTTCAAACCAAGGTGGTGATCCGCTACCAGATGGAACCTACTACTACCTCCTAGTGTGCGACGACATTATCCGCTTCCGCGGTGCCATCACTGTAGTTCGCCCTTAACCTCTCGCTAAATATTATGAAGAAGATCGTTCTCTTTTCTGCAGTACTCGGTTGTTCTGTCACGCTTGCTGCGCAGCAGCTTCCGCTTTACAGTCATTTGTTTTTTGCCCAGGCGATGGTGAATCCAGCCAAGAGCGGAGCCGCCGGCTTTAGTGAACTCGTCACCATGCACCGCCAGCAATGGCAGGGTATGGAGGGTGCACCTGAGACGTCTGCACTACTGTTCAACGGTGCAACGAATAAAGAGCGAGTAGGGTACTCTGTATACGCCTTCACGGATGCTACCGATATTGTGCGACGTTCTGGAATCTATGGCCATTACGCATACCACGCGCAACTTTCTGAGAATGCAGTTTTGAGTTTTGGGCTCGGAGCAGGTTACGTAAACAATACGTTTGATATGGCCAGCATTCGTGTTAAGAATGAGGGAGACCCATTCCTGTTTCCATCGAATACGAACGGTTCTCTCGACATCAATGCAGGAATTAACCTCAAGGTTGAGAACTTTCAGATGGGTGTCGCCGTGCCGCAATTGCTACAGCCGACCATCACCTACTCGAACAACTACGACGGTCCAGTGGCCTTTCATTTGATCCGCCACTACGTGGTTCAAACGCAGTACGACCTTCCGATTCAAAAAGACCGCATGACGCTTTCGCCTATGGTGGTCGTTCGTGCAGCCAACCACGTGACGCCCCAAGTTGACGCGGGATTGATGTTCAATATGAAGGAGTACGGCTACCTCGGAGCCATGTACCGGTCCAACTTTGGTGCTTCGGCCCAAATCGGCGTTCACCTCACGCCCCTATTGACGCTGGGCTACGCACATGACTTTAGTACGAACACCTTTGCTACTTCGCTCGGAGTTTCAAATGAGTTTATCCTTACCTACCGATTTGGAGACAATAAGCGCAACGACCGAATCGAAGCCGAAATCAAGCGATTGAAGGACAAACAACGCCAAGCTGACCAAAACAACGAAAAACTCCTCAACGAAAAGTTTGAAGAGTTCAAGGAGGAGCTCGAGGCAGCCAACAAAAAGCAGCTTGAGGTGCAGTCTGAACAGCTCGCACAGGCTACTGCTCTTAAGCTGCAAGAAGCAGGTGCTCAAGATGGTGGTGTTCGCGGTCAAGCGGCACAGCGTGCATCTACTTCATCACCTTCAAACACCGTTGCCAACGGAAGCATTAGCGGATATTCAGCTGACGCCTATGCCGACCGAGTTGCACCCGGATCCGCGGGCTACTACGTGACAGCAGGTGTATACGGAGAGCAAGAGAATGCCGACAAAATGGCTCAAAAGCTAAAGTCACAAGGAATCAGTGCACGCACATTCCGCGATCCTAAAAACAACATGGTCTACGTCTATTTGCTCAAGTTTGGTTCGTACGAGGAGGCATCGGCTGCACGCCAAAGCAACCTTAACGGCCAGTACACCGGCAAACTCTGGGTTAAAGTCATACAGTAATGCGCAAACTAATCGCGCTTCTGGCGCTCCTTTGGGGCTTAGTTACGCCCTTAAGTGCCGCGCACCTTGTGGGCGGTGAAATCACCTACACGTGTGTGGGAAATAACCAGTATCAGGTGAAACTTCGCATTTACCGCGACTGCTTCTCAGGCGGAGCACAGTTTGACAATACGGTCAATTTTTCGGTGTACAACCTCGCTGGAGCTCTCGTGACGAATCCAACAGTCTCCAAAGGTCCGACGGTGAACGTTCCAGCCGGAACCGGCAATCCCTGCTTGACTACTCCTCCGAATATTTGTACGGAGTATGCCGACTATGTGACCACGTTGACGCTTCCTCCGGTAGTGGGTGGCTATACAATTTCGTACCAGCGCTGCTGCCGTAATTCTACCATCACGAACATTACCAATCCCGGTTCGCGCGGAAACACCTATACTGTTCAGATTCCGTCAATGGACAACAGCTGCAATACTGCGCCTGCGTTTACTACGGTCCCACCCATAGTTCTATGCTTGGGCGACCAGCTCAGCATTGATGCGTCTGCAACTGAGCCCAATGGAGACTCACTCTTTTATGAATTCTGTGATATATACACGGGCGGAGCCTCCGGCAATCCTACTCCGAACCCCGCAACACCTCCGCCGTACACTCTTATCCAGTTTGTTGCGCCCGCTACAGCTGCTCAGCCGGTCCCTGGAAACCCTGCGCTAAGCATCAACTCAAATACGGGAATGATTACCGGTGTCGCCAACACGATTGGTCAGTACGTGGTTGGAATTTGTGTTTCAGAATACCGCAACGGTCAGTTTGTATCCACGGTGCGCCGTGACTACCAGTTCAACGTCACAAACTGCATTATCAATACCGTAGCAGATATGGTCACCCAACTTGAGGACCCAAATCTCTTCTGCAATGGCCGTACGTTGACCTTTACGCCACAGACCTCGGGTGCATTGACCTACTTTTGGGACTTTGGGGACACATCAAGCGTGAATGATACGAGCTCGCTGGCCACGCCGACGTACACATTTCCAGACACAGGGCACTACACCGTTACCCTGGTGATCAATCCCGGTCTTGTATGTACCGATACGATTCGTGAGGTCTTTCGGGTGATGAATGCACCCGACTACTTCATCGACAAGCAAGGTGTTCCATGCATTGAGGTTCAGAACTACCGATTTGAGGCTAAGGGAACTGCTCCGATAGACGCTCAGATTTCATGGGATTTTGGATCCAATTCCAACACATTTGGCGCTACAGGCCCATTAGTGACTGGGGTTAGTTGGAATACAGCCGGAACCTACCCCGTGCGCTGCATCATTCAGTCCGCTTACTGCCCTGATACACTTTGGGATACCGTCAAGGTTTTTGATTGGTACTACCCCGTAACCGCTACGCCACAGGATACCCAGCTTGTACGTGGCGATACCGTGCACCTCGACGTAACGAGCGGAGCGTCCTACTACTGGTTTGCCGACCAGCCGGTATACTTCAACAACGCACGACAGCAGAACCCGCAGGCGCTCATGCACGCTGACAGCACCACCTACTACGTGATTGTTACCGATAACCGAGGTTGCCGCGGAATTGACACCGTGTTCGTGAGCTGGCTTCCCGACCAAGTGAGTCCGGATCTGTCCAATGTGATGAATGTGATTACGCCCAACGGGGACGGATTGAATGATGTGCTCGATATTTCTGAGGTTCTGTTCGGCGACGCGTGCACCCTGCGTGTTATGAATCGCTGGGGAACCACTTGGGTCTACGAGCAGGAGTCCTATGCGAATACATGGGGTGGTACTGACGTCGACGGGAATCTACTTCCCAGCGGAACATACTATTTCTTTGTCGTGTGCGGACGAGATTTGCGATACGCAGGGCCCGTCACGATCGTGTACTAAAGGACATGGTACAAAAAAGAAAAACGCGACCTACGGGCCGCGTTTTTTATTGATTCGTACTTGTACCGGTTAACCTTGGAAGAGGTCCTTGACCTTATCAAAAAAACTCTTGTCTCCAGCTCCTGGTCGCGGCTGAAAACGCTCACTTTGGTTGAGCTTCTCGAGGAGCTCTTTTTCGTCGTTCGTGAGTGACTTCGGCGTCCATACGGCTACGTGGATTAACTGATCTCCTTGGCCATAGCCTTCTAAGCTCGGGAGTCCTTTGCCTTTTAGTCGTAGCGTCTTACCACTTTGGGTACCCGGATCGATTTTCATGCGCACTTTGCCTGAAACCGTCGGAACCTCTACAGAGGTGCCCAAAGCAGCGTCCGGAAACGAAATATGAAGTTCAAAATGAAGGTTGTTGCCTTCGCGAACAAGCACTTCATGGGGCTCCTCTTCAATTGAAACGATCAAATCCCCCGCAGGACCCCCTGCTGGGCCATGGTTGCCTTTTCCTTGAACGCGTAGCTGCATACCATCTTGTACTCCGGCAGGAATCTTTACACTTACGACCTCATCATTGCGCTCAAGTCCATCAGGACCCACTCCGTCTGGTCGCTTGTCGATGGTTTTACCTGCGCCCTGGCATGAGGGACAAGCTGAAGCGGTGCGCATTTGACCCAAAATCGTGTTCTGAACACGTGTAACCTGACCGGAACCACCGCAGGTTCCGCACGTTTTAAACGTGAGCCCTTCTGCGGGAACCGCGCGTCGAATTTTAATTTTCTTTTCGACGCCGTTGGCGATCTCTTCGAGACTGAGCTTCACCCGAACCCTTAGGTTGGCACCTCGGTTCGCGCCACCTCCGCCGCGTCCACCAAAGCCACCAAAAGCTCCGCCAAAGGCATCTCCGAAGATGTCACCAAAGTGGCTGAATATGTCGTCCATATTCATGCCGCCTCCGCCAAACCCACCAGAACCTGCACCAAAGGCTTGGTGTCCAAATTGGTCGTACTTCTGGCGTTTTTCTGGGCTTGAAAGCACCTCGTAGGCTTCTGCCGCCTCTTTGAACTTTTCTTCTGCCGCAGAATCACCGGGGTTTTTATCCGGGTGGTACTGAATGGCCAACTTTCGGTAGGCCTTCTTGATTTCTTCTGCCGATGCGCCCTTGGACACACCGAGTACCTCGTAGTAGTCGCGCTTACTCATCTCATTCCGCGGCTTGTCCCACTACGACTTTCGCGTAGCGAATGATTTTTTCTCCGAGTAGGTATCCGGTTTCGAGCTCATCCACCACGCATCCTGCGAGCTCTGGACTCGGGGCAGGGATGTTCGTGATGGCTTCCATACGTTCTACATCAAAGGCTTGGCCTACGGTAGAATCCATGGGTTTCAGCCCTTCAGCTTTTAGCGCGCTGAGTAGCTTGTTTTGGATGAGTGCTAAACCTTGGCGTTCTGGACCTTCAGCTAGTGCTTTCATCGCTCGGTCAAAGTCGTCGAGAATGGGAAGTACAGCTTTGATGACCTTTTCGCCTGCGGTCGCCATGAGCTCGAGGCGCTCGCGGGCATTTCTGCGGCGAAAATTCTCAAATTCGGCGTAGAGTCGTAAGTTTTGGTCTTTGAGCTCTTGAATTTCGGCCTCTACATCGCGTTCAGCAGCGGGTGACGCGTCATTCGCAATATCTTCATTGGCATCTTGAACCAATTGAACTTCGTCCAATGGCTGCTCTGGCTTATTCATCGAATCTTCCATAATTAGTTATTCCGTGTGTTCCCCGTAAAACACAAAGCCTGCCAAACGACCCAAAGGTGTCAGAATGGCAGGCTACGTGAAAAAATGCCTTTTACTTGGCTTGCAGCGCTTTTAGTGCATTTTCTAAAGCGGCACCGCGCAGGTTTTTTGCAACAACCTTCCCCTTGCCATCAATCAGGTAGGTTGCGGGGATTGCATTGACTCCATAGAGCGCAGCGCCTTCAGAGCGCCAGCCCTTAAGGTCACTCACGTGATTAGGCCATACAAGACCGTCTTTGGCGATGGCTTCAACCCAACGGTCCTTGGTGTTATCTAGCGAAAGCGAAAACACTTCAAAGC
>JBIPMA010000172.1:0-3197 GCA_044369335.1 Schleiferiaceae bacterium
CCACCGAGGGAGCATCTGCCCATAATCCTTCAAGATCATAAAAAGCGCGGGCTTCGCGCTGAAAGAGGTGTACTACGGTCGAGACGTAGTCCATAAGCACCCACTCAGACTGCTGGGCGCCTTCGACGTGCCATGGCTTGTCATTGGCTTCCTCGCGGACGCGTTTGTGTACCGCATCGGCCATCGCGTTGACCTGGGTGGTGGATTGCGCCTCAGCGACAATAAAAAAGTCGCACACGGCGTTGTCGAGCCCGCGAAGGTCGAGTAGTACGAGGTTTTCGCCCTTGATGTCGCTCACGCCTTCGATGGCGCTGCGTACAATCTGGGGAAGTTCAGCAAACGTTGCAGTCATTCGGTAAAATTACCCGCGGTTAAGCACAATTTGGGTGCCAATTTCTGAATGTGGCGGAATTGCCGCCGAATTCGCCGCATTTTTGCGGTATGCTGCCCGCGTCAAGTCCAATTAAGCACATCAAATACAATGAGTTGGCATCAACTCAGGCTTGGGCGCACGCGAATTCCGACCAATGGAATCAGGCCGGATGGACTGCCATAACGGCAGGTGCGCAGACCGAGGGGCGTGGCAGTGGCGGAACCCACTGGGCCGACATTCCCCATTCGAGCTTGCTCATGACCCTCGTGAGTCCAGCGCTGCAGTGGACGGCGTCCTACGTGTTTGTGCGCCACGCGCAGGCCTCGCTCACGGTGGCTGAATGGCTCGAGTCCCGCGGGTACGCCGTGCAGCTCAAGTGGCCTAACGACCTGTACCTCAACGGTCAGAAGTTGGGCGGATTCCTCACCGAAGCCTACTGGCAAGGGGGCACGTGCACGCGCTGGTTTCTCGGAATCGGGATCAACGTCACCCAAGCACCTGAGGGCTGCGCCTGGTTACCGGGACTTGAATTGGACGGACTGGCCGAGCTTCTGGCGGACCTACTTGCGTCGCACCTTGAGTCTCCCGTGGGGTCTGATGTTTTGGATCGCTACGCATCCAAGCTGCTCGGCTGGCGCCAACTCAATCGCTTTCGCGATCGGTCCTCGGGTGAAACCTTTGCCGCTACACCCAAATTCCTATCTCCGGATGGCCGCCTCGGAATCCAACTCGAGCACGGAAGCGTCCGCTGGGTGGGTCACAAGGAGTTGGAGTGGTTGGTTGGCGAGGTTGGCTGAGGTTGGCGAGGCTGGCGAGGTTGGCTGAGGTTGGCTGGGATTAGCGAGGCTGGCTCGTTTGTTTCTAGTTTCTAGTTACTTGTGGCGCCACGGTCGCGAATTAGAAACGCTTAACAAAGAGTGCCTTGTGCGCAAACCAGAAACAGCTATCGAGTAACAGCCCTCGCCGCGCAGCGGCTTTAGCTGCGAAGCAGCCCTAGCCCCGAAGGGGCCCTAGCGCGAGCGCCTTTGGCGCGAGCGCAACTACCCCTTAGCGTCACTCCACCCCTGGGGGTCGAGGCGCCAGCCCGAGAGGGCTTCGAGTTCGGTTTGGGTCAAGGTTCCGCGCGACTGAGCAGCCTTGAGAAGGTGGTCGTAGTCGCTCAAGGTGCGGAGCTTGCAGTCGGAAGCCGTGAATGCCTCGCTGGCGGCGGGGAAGCCGTAGGTGAAGATGGCAGCCATTCCGAGGACGTGGGCACCGGCGTCACGAAGTGCGTCCACCGCTTGGAGCGAAGATTTGCCGGTTGAGATGAGGTCTTCGATGACGACCACGCGGGCGTTTTTGGGCAATTCGCCTTCGATGAGGTTTTGGCGGCCGTGCTCTTTGGGCGCCGAACGGACGTAGACCATCGGTAGGTCGAGTTCTTGAGCGACGAGGGCGGCGAGGGCGATGGCGCCCGTGGCTACTCCGGCGATGGCGTCTACAGCAGGGTACTGATCTTGAATCAGTGAAGCCATCTGCTCGCGCAAGTAGGTGCGGACGCGCGGATGCGACAGGGTGACGCGGTTGTCGCAGTAAATCGGCGACTTGAGTCCAGAGGCCCAGGTAAAGGGTTCGTCGGGACGCAGTGAAACGGCTTTAATTTGCAGTAAGAGTCCGGCCAATGTTTCGGCCGACGTAGCTTCAAAAATCATGGCGCAAAAGTACAGCGAGCAACCCGTCACTGCGGCGGGCGGATGGGTAGAAAATTCATTCGGAGAGGTTCTATGGATCCACCGTTTGGGTCAGTGGGACCTGCCGAAGGGTAAGTTGGAGCCCGGGGAGGCCATTGACGAATGCGCCGTGCGCGAGGTCGAAGAGGAGTGCGGAATAGGCGGAATTTCCTTGGGATCAAAACTTTGCGATACGCTGCACCGCTACGAGATGAAGGGTGTGGCGTACGTCAAGACGACGCACTGGTTCCGAATGAAGGTGGACGGAAGGCCCGAGTTGACGCCCCAAACCGAGGAGGGCATTGAGGACGTGCGCTGGATGGCCGAAGCAGAGTGGCGCGAGGCCGCGAAGGATACCTACGCGACGATTCAGGAAGTGATGCGCACCGCGCTGGGCACGAAGAGCGTGTAGTCTCCGCCGTAGCGAATGACTTCGCGCACGTGGCTTGAGGCAATATAGGCGTAGCGAGCCCGTGTCTGAAAGAACACGGTTTCGATGTGGGGTTCGAGTTCGCGGTTGGTTTGGGCGATGGCTTTTTCGAATTCGAAGTCGGCGGGGTTGCGCAGTCCTCGTACCATATAGTGGGCGTCCAGCGACTTGGCAAACGTGATGGTGAGGCCTTCGTAGCTCGCCACCTCAACGTGGGGCAGGTCGGCAAAGGATTCGCGGATCCATGCCATGCGCTGCTCGAGCGAGAACATGTACTTTTTGTCGGCATTCACGCCGATTCCCACGACCAGTCGGTCAAAGAGTGGCGCGGCACGGCGCACGACGTCTTCGTGGCCGAGGGTGAGGGGATCAAAAGATCCGGGGAACAGCGCGGTCTTCATGGCGGTTGAGGGTGGATTCGGCGAGGTCCGTGGCGAAGCTTCGCATTGAGATTTCGGCCGCGGCAAGCTGGCGCGGAACAATGCTTTCAGCGCTCATTCCAGGGATGGTGTTGATTTCGATCAGTACGGGGTCGGTTCCGTCGGCGGGAAGGATGAAGTCGGCGCGCACAAATCCGCGAAGCGCCATGCCTTCGACGAGGCGTAGGGTGGCGCGGCGGACGGCCTCGGCGGCGGAATCTGCGATGCGGGCCGGCGTGATTTCTTCAGAGGCGCCCTGGTACTTG
>JBIPMA010000173.1:0-3188 GCA_044369335.1 Schleiferiaceae bacterium
ATAAAGAGCCCGTCGAGCTGGGCGTATCCGCTGTCAAGCAAATGAAAGTTGCCCGGCATTAGCCACAAAAAGACGGCATTTAACCCGAGGTACACGCTTAACACGAGCACACCCGTTGAGGACTGAAAAAATGATGCGAATTCGCGGCGGGCTAAGCTTAGCATGGGGATGGCGTCAGGGTGTCGCAGGACCAAGCGCGCGCGGGAGCGTCGAACCAAGCCTTTAACGTGGGCCAAATTTCGGCAAAAGTGGCGGAACGGCGGTAGTCTTCGAGAAACTCTTCGCCACGCCATTGGCTGTAGGTGAAGTAAGTTCCGTCGTGGGCGCGGAGCCACGTTGCGCTGAGGCACCCAGGTTGGTTGGCAACCACCTTGATTTTTTTGGGCGACATAGGCTTCAAACGCTTCGCGGTGTTCGGGCGCGATGCTGAGGTGGACGATTCGGGTCAAGCTTGGGTTCACCGCAGTTTGAGTTCAAGGGCATCGCCAGGCTTCATCCCGAGCAGGCGGGCGGCTTGGTTCACGGAATCGCTTCCGCCGTCGACCATTCCGATTTCGAGTAGCTGGTGCCGGTTGTACCGAAAGTAGAGGCTGCCTGAGGGTAGGTCAGCATTCCACCACTGCCGGACGCGCTGGCCACGAACATTCGTTTCAAACGACTGACCCATGTGCCAACGCTGCAGCCAAGCCTGGTCGGCGTCGGTTACGATCTGGCCGTAGTGGTCGACGTACTGAATGTGCACGAGGGCCGCTTGGGGGCTTCGAACTTCGGGCTTGAGGACGCTTCGCTCGACCCACTCGCTGCGCGCGGGACCGAGGAGGCTGGGGCTTCCTCCGTCTAAAAGGTGTGCGGCGGCAGCGGCGAGCAGCGCTTCGGGGGTGCTGCAGTCCAGGCGGTTTTTGAGGTCGAGCTGTACCCGGCTGCTCGGCTGCACGTCGGGCCGGAGCATCGCAAGCAGTCCATTGTCAAGGCCCAAAAAGTGATGTCCGTCAATGCTGCACGCGATCAAGGGGGTTTGCGGCCAATGGATGCTGTCCACGAGCACGATGTGCACGCTTCCGGTGGGGAAGTCGCCGTAGGCTCCGCGCAGAATGTAGGCCGCCTCGTTGAGGTTGCGCGAGGGAATGCTGTGGGTCAGGTCCACGACCGGAGCCACGGTTCCGGTCCGAAGCATTTCGGCATAGACTCGGCCGCGCAGACCCGCAGAATCGGGATCGCGCCATCCGTAGTCGGTGGTGAGGGTGATGACGGCCACAGGTGTACCTTTGAAGCTGTAAATGTAATGGAGCGCATCGTCCACCTCGAAGACGTCGACCCCCGAGTTCTGTACGGGGAGCACAATTCCCTGATTCGGCAGCTGGAATCCTATGTTCCTAAGCTCAAAATTGTCGCGCGCGGAGAAGTAATCAAGTTCACCGGATCGCCCGAGGACGTGGCCATGTTTGAGGAGAAACTTGACCTTATTTTGCGTCACATTCGCAAGTTTAACGTGCTGACTTCGGCCCAGTTGGAGCGCATAGTGCTCGACGACAGCCCTTCGATCCTCAAGAGCTTGAGCGAAGGCGACGAGGTAATTGTGCACGGGGTCAACGGCCACGTCATCAAGGCGCGCACGGCCAACCAGCAGCGCATGGTCAATGCCGTCGGAACCAACGACCTCACCTTTGCCCTAGGTCCCGCCGGAACCGGTAAGACCTACACCGCCGTAGCCTTGGCGGTGCGGGCGCTCAAAAACAAAGAAGTTCGCCGGCTGGTCCTGACGCGCCCCGCCGTGGAAGCGGGCGAGTCCCTGGGTTTTTTGCCGGGCGACATGAAGGAAAAGCTCGACCCTTACATGCAGCCGCTGTACGATGCGCTGCGCGATATGATTCCGGCTGAGCGCCTCGTGCAGTTTCTCGAAAACGGAACCATCGAGATCGCACCCCTAGCCTTCATGCGGGGCCGCACCCTCGACCGCGCCTTTGTCATTTTGGACGAAGCCCAAAACACGACCGTGTCCCAAATGAAGATGTTCCTTACGCGTATGGGCCCGTCTTCCAAGTTCATAGTGACCGGTGACCCGTCGCAGACCGACCTTCCTCCGCGCGCCGGATCAGGTCTTCCCCATGCCCTTCGCCTGCTCAGCGGAATGAAGGGAATCGGCCACATTGAGCTCGACGGACGCGACGTGGTGCGCCACCCGCTGGTGCGTAAAATCATTGCAGCCTACGACGCCGAGGGCCAAAAATCTATGGCGGCCCGTACTGCCCGCGAAGCTGACAACCAACTACCTAAATCCTAAACCATGGCGTTGACCCATTCCGAATTCCATTTTACCGGCCAAGAGTCCGTATACCACGGCAAAGTGCGCGACGTGTACCGCCTTCAGGGTGGTCGTATGGTTATGGTGGCTTCGGATCGGATATCTGCCTTTGACGTGGTGCTCCCCAAGGGAATTCCGCACAAGGGTCAAGTTTTGAACCAAATGGCGGCGCATTTTCTTGAGTCGACGGCGGATTTGGTTCCGAATTGGCGCGTGGCGAGCCCCGACCCGGTGGTGAGCGTGGGCTACACGGCGGAACCGTTTAAAGTAGAGATGGTCATTCGCGGCTACTTGAGCGGACACGCCTGGCGCACCTATGCCGCGGGCGGTCGCACCCTCTGCGGCGTGGCACTTGCTGAAGGACTTCGCGAGTCGGATGCGCTCCCCGAGCCCATCATTACCCCCACCACCAAGGAGGCCATTGGCACCCACGACGAAGACATTAGCCGCGAAGAGATTTTGGCGCGCGGAATCGTCAGCGAAGCCCACTACGTCCAGCTCGAATCCTACACCCGTGCGCTGTTCGCCCGCGGACAGCAAATGGCACGCGAGCGCGGTCTCATCTTGGTTGATACCAAGTACGAATTCGGAATCCTGCCCGACGGCCGCATCGTGTTGATCGACGAAATCCATACGCCCGATTCGTCGCGCTACTTTATCGCCGACGGCTACGAAGCCCGCCAAGCGGCTGGCGAGCCTCAGGTGCAGCTCTCCAAAGAGTTTGTGCGCCAGTTCCTCATCGCCAATGGGTTTCAGGGCAAGGATGGTCAGGTGATCCCTGAACTCACGGATGAATGGGCGGCCGACGTGTCGAAGCGCTACATCCAGCTCTACGAATTGGTTACGGGTAAAACGTTTGAACCTGCACCCGAAGGAGACATCGAAG
>JBIPMA010000174.1:0-3150 GCA_044369335.1 Schleiferiaceae bacterium
TAGGGTCCGCTCACGAGGTCGGCGGCGCGCAAAAAGATGCCGGCGCGTTCAAACCAGGGCATCGACGACCACGAAGCGTGGGCGGCTAATGCGGCGTCTACGGCTTGCTCGACGTGCTCTTTAGTGCCCCAGTGGTAGCGGCCGATGACGCGCTGGTGGTCGTGGGGCGGGCGGCAGTCGCGGAGTTCGCCCGTGCGCACTTCCTTGCCGCCGATGAACATCGGAATATCTACCTGCTCGCCGAGCATGCGTTCGTAGGTCGACAAAAGGCGGGTGCGCTCGGGGGTTCCGGGAGCGTAGCTGTACACGGGCTCGTTAATGGCCTTGGGGACGTTGAATAGTGCGTTCGGCATACATCTAAGGGTTTGGTGCGGCCGCTCGGGTCGCGAGTTGTACGTCAAAGGTCGGTACTGTGGGTCGGTTCGCGAAGGAATTCTAAAATTTCTCCGGTTCGGGTGAGGCGGATGGCGTGCAATCCGCCTCCGCGCCAGCAACCGGTATCAATGCCCCAGGCATTCGCCGAGGGGTAGAAGCGTGGAATGCCCGGATCTTGAATCACGTGACCAAAGATTTGCAGCTTGCCCACATTTTTAAGCGCGGAACGGTTGTGAAGCACCGAGCGCAAGTTGCCCGCAATGAACGGGTCGCGCGCGTGCAGCGCGACGCCCGCATGGGTCACGAGGACGTACTTGTTTTCCCACTTTAAGGGCAGGCGGCGCATCCATTCAATGGTTTTTTTCAGCGGAATTCCGCGCTTGAGAAGGTCCTTTTTGAACTTCTCGTAAAAGACCAACTTGTGTGTGGGCTGGTCGTAGGCGTCGACAAGCATTTGCTCGTGGTTGCCCCGCACGACAAACACGCTGTAGGGATATTCGGTTTGAAGATCCCGCACGTATTCAATGACCTTGGCGGTCTTTGGCCCCTTATTGACCAAATCCCCCACGAAAATGAGAAACTCATCGTGGGGGTTCCATTGACCGCGCACCAACGTTTTCAGGGTTTTTGAGCACCCGTGCACGTCGGCCACGACCAAAAGGTTCATTGCTCTGGTTCTATGCGTTGAGCATAACCGGCATGACCAGCATCAGCAGGTCTTCGCCGTCTTCGCTGGGTCGGTCCGGAAAAAGAAGTCCCGCTCGGTTGGGCGCAGAAAATTCCCAAACCACATAACTAGAGTCCACGTTGCCCAGCATTTCTACGATGAATCGGCTGTTAAACCCGATTTCGAGGTCGCTGCCCTCGTAGCTGCAGGTCAAGCGCTCGTGCGCTTTATTGGCAAAATCTGGATCCTCGGCACTGATGAACAGTTCGTTGCCCGCCATTTTGAGGCGAATCTGGTGGGTGGTCTTGTTGGCAAACAGGCTCACGCGCTTGACGCTTCCGGTGAACGCTCCGCGGTCCACAGTCATGCGGTTGGGGTTGTTCTTTGGAATCACACCCTCGAAGTTGGGGTACTTGCCGTCGATGAGGCGGCAAATCAGGGTGACGCCGTCGTAGGTGAACTGGGCATTCTGCTCGGTGTAGCGAATCTCGACGAGGTCGTCGTTGCTGCCCAACGTCGCCTTCAGCAGGTTGAGCGGCTTTTTGGGCATGATGAACTCTGCAGTTTGCGGAGCCGCAAAGTCGCTGCGGCGGTAGCGTACGAGCTTGTGGGCGTCGGTGGCCACAAACGTGAGGCTGTCTGGAGTGAGCTGAAAAAACACTCCGCTCATTACAGGACGCAGGTCATCGTTACCGGCGGCGAAGAGGGTCTTAGCGATGGCGGTTCCGAGGACGTGCGCGGGCAGTTCAACAGTCACCGTGGCATCGACGTCTGGAGCCTTGGGGTACTCGGCGGCGTCGACGTACGAAATGGCGTACTTACCGAAGTCGCTGCTCACTTCAAGGCTGTGTGCACTTGGGTTGAAGGTGAACGTGAGCGGCTGCTCAGGGAAGCTCTTGACGGTGTCAAGCAGCATGCGTGCCGGGATTGCCGCAGTAGCGGAACTCTCAGAAGCCACGTCCAACGTGGTGGTCATCGTCGTCTCGAGGTCAGACGCGGTTATCGTGAGCTTGTTGGGTTCGAGAACGACCAAAAAATGGTCGAGAATCGGAAGGGTGTGGTTGGATTGGATGACACCCGAAACGGTCTGTAGCGCGCGGAGTAGCTGTCCGCTGGAAACGATGAACTTCATGCTGCAAAGTAATTACCTCTTCGAACGCAATCCGCGAGAACTTTTCAACAGGTGTTGAAGACCGTAGCGCTGAACGAGGACCATTCGGTCGTCGTCCAAAAACGCATAAAATCGGTTGGGATCAAAGGCCTGAGGTAGTCCGTCGTCGGTGATGGCTTCGGGGTCGCCGGGAATGTGGTACAAAAGCATGGAATTCACGCTTCCGTCGGTGCGGCGAACTTCGACCCGAACCCGTGGTGGCAAGGCTTTGAGGCTGTCTTGCTTCGCGAAGGCTCCGTCCGACGGGATGATAACACCCTCGTACTGGCTGCTCGCAACCGCTTTCAAAAGGGCTTGCACCTTCATGCCGTCCGCGGGTTGGCCTGAGATGGTCCAGCTACCGTCCTTGTTGATAAGTTCTACGTTCGCGCTGGCAGAATCCATGTACGAAATGGAAACTGCGGCCACGGGCTCTTGGTTGGGCCAGAGCACGCGGTGGCGCCAAAGGTCTTCGCGCAAGAAGAATCGGCTGCTTAGGTATCCGTTAAAACCGGGGATGTGCACGGCCACGGGACGTCCGAATCCGTCGCGAAGAAAGTAGGTGCCGAGCATGTCGGGTGTTTCGGTTCCGACCGTAAACGATTTAAGCGTTTGATCACCGGCAAACACATCCACGTGCACCCCGTAGGTTGCCATCGATGATAGGATGTTGGTTGTGGCGGCATCTGGAGCAAATCCGCGCAGGCGCACCCGGTACAGCGTTTCGAGCAAAACTTCAATCGCGTCGGGTCGGGCTGGGTAGCTCCCGTTGATCAACCAAACACCGGCTTCGCGGGTGAGCACGGCGGTATCGGGACTCCGGTTCCACAGCACGATGCGGTCAATCGATGCGGTGTCGCCAACGGCGAAGTCGTAGGCTTCAGGGCTGAGGTCGTCGTGGCTCCGGTTTTCGCGAACGATGAGAAAGATGATCCCCGCGGTGGCCACGGCGAGTACG
>JBIPMA010000175.1:0-3148 GCA_044369335.1 Schleiferiaceae bacterium
AACCAGCAACTAAGCGCCGCCTACGTGCTTCGCGAGGCCGCCGACGTGAGCCTCGCCATCGAAGCGATTTACGAAAACCTCGAAGCCAAGCGCTCGGTCTTCACCACACTGGACGACGTGGTGCGCGAAGACTGCATTTTGGCGACCAACACCTCGTCGCTCAGCGTTTCGTCGATTGCCGCCGGAGTGAAGCGCGCCGAACGCGTGGTGGGGCTGCACTTTTTTAATCCGGCTCCGCTGATGCCGCTGGTTGAAATTGTGCCCGGAATCGCCACCGCCCCCGAAGCCGTCGAGTCCTGCGTGGGCGCGGTCGCCGCATGGGGCAAAGTGGGCGTGGTGGCCAAGGACACCCCGGGGTTTCTGGTCAACCGCATCGCACGGCCGTTTTACGGCGAGGCGCTGCACCTCTTTGAAGAACAAATGGCCGACATGGCCACCATTGACTGGGCGCTGACTGAATTGGGCGGGTTTCGCATGGGGCCATTTGCCCTTATGGACCTCATCGGGCACGACGTCAACTACGTCGTCACCGAAACAGTCTGGAAGCAGTTCTACTACGACCCCCGCTTTCGACCCAGCCTCAGCCAGAAGCGCCTGCTCGACGCCGGGTGGCTTGGGCGCAAGTCCGGCCGCGGGTTTTACGACTACCGCAATGGGGCGACGCTCCCTGAACCCACGCGCGACGAGGCCCTTGGCCGCGCCATTGTCGACCGCGTCGTAGCGATGCTGATCAACGAGGCCGCAGATGCGGTGTACCGCGGAATCGGTTCCGAGGCCGACGTCGAAACCGCCATGCTCAAAGGCGTCAACTACCCCAAGGGCCTGATTGCCTGGGGTCGCGAGTGGGGCTGGACCACGGTCCGCGATCACATTGAAGCCCTGCACCGCCGCACCGGCGACGCCCGCTACCGCGTCTGCCCGTGGATTCACGACCAAATTTCTGCCCAATGAACTACCTAATGTCTGCGGTGGACCGCGTGCGCAGCTGGACCGACGAAGAGTACGGAGCAAACCTTGGCGTCTTTTTGGACGAACAACCCATGCTCTTCTCGTGGCTCATTCGCCTCAGCGAAGAGTTCGACGATGACGTCCACGAACAATTGGTGCGCAGCGCCATGGTGCTCCGCGAGGGCTTTCGCGGCATGGGCCTCGCCGTCGGAACTATCTCAGACGCCTGCATCACCGACGTCACCACTGAGGTCGTCGAAGCGTTTGAAGCGCTTGAAAATGAGGTCGAGGTCATCGACCTCGAGGGAATCGAAAAAGTTGCCCGCTCTCCCTTTGTGCACACTGAGGTGCGGAACTTCCTGCACCAAGAGCTCCGCGCCGGCCTTCCGCGCGGCGAAGCCGACCAGCACAACCTCATGCTTGTGGTCGACATCCTCATCGGATGCTTCGAAGAATCCGTCGAACAGCCCGGAGCCAACGCATGACCGCCCCCGAAATTGTCGCCCAAATGATGCGCCGCGACTCCTTCAGCCAGTGGCTCGGCGTTACCGTGCTCGTGGCGGAACCGGGTCACTGCGTACTCGAAGCCCGCGTGCGCGACGAAACCCTCAACGGCTTTGGAATCGCCCACGGCGGACTCACCTACAGCCTGGCTGACAGCGCCTTAGCCTTCGCCAGCAACGGACACGGCCAGCACGCCGTGTCCATCGAAACCAGCATTGCCCACCTCAAGCCCGTGGCCTCCGGCGACCTTCTCACGGTCGAAGCCTCCGAGCGCCACCGCAGCAAAACCCTTGGGCGCTACGACGTCACCGTCCGCCGCGACGGTACCGACGTGGCCCACTTTCGCGGAACCGTATTTTTTAAAGACACCCCATGGCAACCCGAAGCGCATTCTTAGTTGACGGAGTACGAACCCCCATTGGCAGCCTCGGCGGAAGCCTAAGCGCCGTCCGCGCCGACGACCTCGCGGCCCACGCGCTGCGCGCCCTCGTCGCCCGCCATCCCAACCTCGACCTCGCCGCAATCGACGACGCCTTCTTGGGCTGCGCCAACCAGGCCGGCGAAGACAACCGCAACGTGGCCCGCATGGCCACCTTGCTCGCCGGCATTCCGCACACGGTGCCGGCCGAAACCGTGAACCGCCTCTGCGCCAGCGGCTTATCGGCCGTTCAGCACGCCGCCCGCGCCATCCTCTCGGGCGAAGGCGACCTGCTCCTGGCCGGAGGCGTCGAGCACATGACCCGTGCCCCCTACGCCATGTCCAAGCCCTCGAAGGCCTTTGGCAACGACAGCCAGATCTACGACACCACCTTCGGCTGGCGCTTCGTCAACCCCGAAATGAAGCGGCTCTACGGAACCGACGCCATGGGCGAAACCGCCGAAAACCTCGCCGACCAGTACGCGATCTCGCGCGACGACCAAGACGCACTCGCCCTGCGCAGCCAGCATCGCGCCGCCGCAGCCGTCGCCCGCGGCTTCACCGCCGGTGAACTCGCCTCCGTATCCATTCCGCAGCGCAAAGGAGACCCCGTCGTCTTCGCCCACGACGAATTCGCCAAGCCCGCCACGACCCTCGATGGCCTCGCAAAGCTGCGCCCCGCCTTTCGCCCCAACGGAAGCGTCACTGCCGGCAACGCCTCTGGCCTCAACGACGGCGCGGCCGCCCTCCTCATCGCCTCTGAAGATGGCCTGCGCACCCATTCCCTCACTCCATTGGCCCGAATCGTCGCGAGCGGAGTCTCTGGCGTCGAACCCCGCATCATGGGCATCGGTCCCGTGCCTGCCACCCAGCTTGCCCTCAAGCGCGCCGGACTCACCTTGGCCGACATCGACCACATCGAACTCAACGAAGCCTTTGCCGCCCAAGCCCTCGCGGTCACGCGCAGCCTCGGCCTCGACGACCTCGACCCGCGAATCAACCCCAACGGCGGAGCCATCGCCCTGGGCCACCCCCTGGGGATGTCCGGTGCCCGCCTGGCCCTTACCGCCGCCCGTGCCCTGCACGAAACCCAAGGCCGCTACGCCCTCGTCACCATGTGCATCGGGGTCGGCCAGGGTTATGCGGTGATCTTGGAGCGCGTTTAGCACGTTGGCGAGGTTAGCAAGATTGGCTCGTTGGTAAAGTTGGCGAGGTTAGCTCGTCGGCGAAGTTGGCGAGGTTAGTTGCCTGCCTGCTTCACGTTTCTGGTAGCTGGTT
>JBIPMA010000176.1:0-3133 GCA_044369335.1 Schleiferiaceae bacterium
CTCCTCACCTCTAGAGGATCACTACTCGTTACCCTTCACGACTTTGTGCCGGCCACGCGCACGTACGACGCTACCGAGGAATCCGCACTCCCCGAGCTCGAAGACCAGCTCCGGCCCGAATCTTATGCCAGCGTTTACTTCAGCCGAGAGGACTGGGCCCGGTTGATCCCGCACGGATACAGGTGCGCTCTTCGCCCCGAACGATTTGGGAGCACGCAGCAAATTATGCAGATTCAGCGCGCGGAACCCGAAGCATAACCTCAGTTCCCTGAGCATCTGACGACTCAATCCACACGCGGCCGCCCATTCCGGTAACAATGGACTTGACCATCGCCAATCCAAGTCCGGAGCCCGTGGACTTGGTTGTGAAGTGTGGCTCAAAAATGGCTTCCCAGCGTGCGGAATCAATTCCCCCTCCGTTGTCTCGCACCGAAACGAGCACAGCGCCCTCATCGTCGCGAACCGTTAGGGCCAACGATGGGGTTCGGTCCTCAGGGATGGCGTCAAGCGCATTGTTCAAAAGGTTGTTGAACACTCTTAGGAGCGAATCCTCGGTTCCGCGAACCACCCAATCACCGTGAGGCACGGCCAACTCTAGCCCGGGATAGGCCAACTGAATGCGCCGCAGTACCACATTTAAGTCCACCGGGCGAAGCACACCAGACGTGATCTTGGCCAGCTCGCTGAAGTCGCCTGCAACCGCCGACATGGCATCAATTTGAGCGAGCATCGCTTCAGAAAAATCTTTGACCTCCACTGGGGTGAGGGTCGTCGCCTTGCTCGCGTGAAGTTGCGTCATCAAGCGCATCGGCGTCAGCGGATTCTTGATTTCGTGCGCAACTTGCTGGGCCATTTCCCGCCACGTATTCTCTTTTTCAGCGAGGGCTAGAGCCTTTGCATTTTCTTGGGTTTCGTGAACCATTCGATTGTACGAATCCACGAGCTGTCCAATCTCATCCTTAGACTTCCACGCTACGGGTTGTGGATTGCTCGAGCCATCTTCGGGGTTGCCCTTCATAGCATTGCCCACCACCTCTAGCCCCTGAGTAATGCTTCGAGATAAGAGGTACGCAAAGTAGGTTGCGGCGACAAAAAGAACGAGGTGCAGCCATGCCAGCGCGCGAAAGAATTCCATATCCTCTACGGGCCGTGCGATTTTTGCGTCGTACGGAACAACCATAAGCCCAACCGGCAGCCCTGAAGCATCCTCAAGTTCTGCAGTATACAGAAGCATTTCATCTTCGGGTTTATCGGGACTTGCGATACTCAAAATCTGATTTCTCCGGCTATGTACTAACTCGGGAAGCCGCGACGGAAGTACCCCGTCGTCGACCAATGTCATATTCGACGACAATAGCAGTTCGCCTCCCATGGTGTACAGCGCCACATCCATTTGGTGAATGCTGCTAATCGCGCAGAGCTCCTCATGAAGCACCTCCAAGAGGTCGGACTCGCTAATGTCTGAACCCAACGCGCGCTGCAGCTCGTGGGCAACGTGCGCCTCCATGGACTGCTCCTTGCGCTTAAGGCGCTCGCGGCGGTACTCAACCTCTTCAGCCTTAAAGTGCATAAGGCTGAGAATGCCCGTAGCGCCAAAACCCAACACCACCAGCATAAACATGGCGATGAATATTCGGACGCGTAGGGTAATTCGCATGGCTCGTAGGACTTAGTCCAGGGCCTTGTCCAATTTTAGGGCCAAATGTGCTCGGTGGGCTTTGGTTTCTGGATCCGCACCTGGATTGCTGCGCACCATCTGGCGGATGCGCTGGATTTGGGCCAAGGCAGCCGACTGTGAGGGGCGGTCGTAGCCGGGAACTGCTTTTTCGCCCAATCCCGCAATGTCAATCAATCGATCGACATAGTCGAGCTGCAAATTTTGGCGGAATCCGTTGACTGAAGACGTCCAATCTGCCGCAAACAAAGCATCGGTAAGGTCAGTGGTCATGGCGACCACGCTGTACTGGTTTCCGTAGAGCTCACTGTCGGTAAGGCGCTTCATCACTGCTGGGTGCAGGACGTGAGCCAGTACGTTGCGCTGCATTGCAAGGCTTCGGTCGTGGATTTTGGGGTCCTCGGTCTGGCTAAAGAATCCGAATCCACGGCGCTGCTGCTGGAGGTACTTCCACACGGGGGCTGCGGCGTCAAACGCATTTGGAGCAAACACGTAGGTTCGCAGCGCGCTCATCGCGCGCTTTTGGTCGGCGAGCGAAACGGGTGTAAACGGATCCTTGGCTCCGGGCTGCCCGTTGAATCCGCGCTCGACATAGACGCCCCCGATGTAGCGGCTAATTGCAGCGGCGGCATTATTCATTTCTCCGCCCAAAATCGAGTACGCTTGTACGAGCTCTTGGTAGCTCTGGCCCTCTTTGCGGTAGTTGCTGAGCAAGGTTCCGTACAGTTTATTCACGAGCTGGAATCGCTCCACACTGTAGGTGATGGCGTCACCCGACATGTCGTTGACGTTGACGCGCGGATCGATGGCTTTGCCTGGCGAACGCATATCGTCGGCATCGTTGCCAAAGGTGAGCGCGGGCTCGGTGCTGCGCGCCAAGATTTGCTGCAAGCGAGCCTCTTCAGCGTCGGCATCTGGAAGCCCAGGGCTGTAGCCGTAGGTAATGGCCCAGAGGTCGTAGGGGCCGGGCTTGGTCGTAAAGTACTGGCCTTGCTTGGCGGGGTCAAGGCTAATGTTGACCGCCGGATAGTCCATCACCGAACCGACGAGGCCCACGCGCTCGGTGAGCTCACGGTTGTGCAGGTCCTTCGGCAGGTGCAGTTGCGACGCCTTCATGTTGTGGTTAAGGCCAAAGGTGTGGCCCATTTCGTGCAGAATCAGGTAGAACAGCGACTCCTCGAGGTAGCGTTGCTTTTGCTCCTCAGGGGCTCCGGCCGCAGCGAGGGCTTGCATGCCAAAAAGCGTCGACTGCTGCAGGTACTGGCCTGCTTGGCAGGCTGCGTGGTCGTGGCCCTCAGCTACGTGCTCGTCGGGCGCCAAGGCATCCACCAGTCCGAGGTTGTTGTACAGGGCGGCCTGCTTCAAGCGGTTGGCCACAAACACGTACTCGAGCATGATGTCGGCTCCGAGGATTTCGCCCGTGCGTGGGTTGGTAAAGCTCGGCCCGTAGCCACCAAA
>JBIPMA010000177.1:0-3118 GCA_044369335.1 Schleiferiaceae bacterium
TCAACAGCATCGCGGTGCGCCGTCCGCTCATCGAAGTGTTCAGCTCGTCGACCTGCGCACCCTGTGCTCCGGCCAACACCACCTTTAAAAACCTCATGGACGCCCAAACGGCCGGAGACTACAACTACATCAAGTACCAGATGAGCTGGCCCGGAACCGGCGACCCCTACTACACCCTCGAGGCTGCGGCCAAGCGCCAGCTGTACGGAGTCAACTCGGTTCCGAACGCCCAAATCGACGGTGGATGGAACGGCCACGCCGGCCAAATCACCCAGCCCATTTTGAACGGGTTCAAGGCGGTCCCGTCGTTCATGGACCTCAACGGGTACTACACGGTCGACGCTACAGCCCAAACCGTGAGCATGGTGATCAACACGACTCCGCTGGTGACGACGTCAAAGGCGCTGTCGCTGCAGGTGGCGATCTACGAGAAGTCGACCACCCAAAACGTCAAGTCCAACGGTGAGTCGGTGTTCTACCACGTCATGAAAAAGATGGTTCCGGACCAAAACGGTACCACCCTGACCAACCTCACCGACGGCGTGATGCAAGCGACCAACCTGTCGTACACGTTTAACGGCTCGTACACGCTTCCGGCCAACGCGGGCTCGCCCGTGGACCACGCTGTGGCCCACACGGTTGAGGACTTCAACGACCTCGGCGTGATGGTGTGGATTCAAGACATGGCTACCAAAGAGATCTACCAGTCGGTTGATTTGACCCAGAGCGGAATCGGCATGGGCGAAACCGGCCTCGCTTCGGTACGCCTCTTCCCGAACCCCGCCAGCGACCTCGTGCGCGTGGACCTTCGCCAGGTGGCCGGTGAGTGCACCTACCGCCTCGTGAACAACCTCGGCCAAACGGTTGCAGCGGGCGCTGCCCAGGGTGGAACCGAGCTCACCCTCAACGTCGCCCAGTGGACCAGCGGCTTGTACTTCGTACAGATTGAGTCTGAGGGAAGCACGCAGACCCTGCCGCTGCAGGTGGTGCGCTAAGCGCTCACAACGTGTTAAACGGAACCGGCCCCTCGCGGGGCCGGTTTTTTTATGCCAAAAGGTGTATCGCTTGTCCCTAACTTAAACCCATGAAAACAGCAACCACCGAAACCATCGCCGGCCACGAGATCACCGAAGTCCTGGGAGTTGTACGCGGAAGCACCGTGCGCGCCCGCAACGTAGGCCGGGACATTTTTGCAGGCCTTAAAAACCTGGTCGGAGGCGAAATCGAAGAGTATACCCAGCTGGCGGCCGACTCTCGCGAAGAGGCTTACTTCCGCATGGTGAAAGACGCCGAACGCTTGGGTGCCGACGCCGTTGTGGGCGTGCGCTTCACCACGTCCATGATTATGCAGGGCGCCTCAGAAATGCTCGCCTTCGGAACCGCCGTCAAACTCAAATAACGTGGACCGCGCAGCCCAGTGGATTCTCGGCACCGAGGCCGTGCTCGCTGTATTGGCCCTAGTGGCCGTGATTGTCCTCGCCATTCGTCGCATTCGGCTGCGGAGTAAAGAGGAATTTGAACATCGTGACCACTAAACCATGATTTGGATCGCTAAAGCCGTCGTTCAAAAGGGAATTTCTTTTTTACCCTTCAAAACGCACATCAATCAGTTCTTTCAGCGCCGCGGAACCGGTGCAATCTCACTTGACGACCAACACTTTGGTTGGAAGATTGGCCATGCCCAGGACCATTTGGCCCTTTGGCAAAAACACTTCCCTCACCTAGACCGGTCTTCAGCCAATGTACTTGAGCTTGGCACGGGTTGGTATCCCATCGTGCCCGTGTACTTTTGGCTTCATGGGGTGAATTCCATGGATTCACTCGATTTGTATCCCTGGATTAGCGCCGAACATTGTCGGACGACGGCAAAGAAGTTTGTAGAATGGCATTCATCAGGTCAACTTCAACCCTTTTTGGGTGGGGTTGATGCAGACCGTTGGTTGAAGCTCGAACAGGCTGCAAAGACGACCATGTCCCTTGAATCATTCTTGACCATGATTGGGCTTCGAACGTTGGTCGGAAATGCCACCTCTACGATTGCAGGAATGCGTGAATCCTATGAGTTCATATGCTCGAATAATACCCTTGAGCACATCCTTGAGGCTCCATTGGTCGCCATTTTAGAGCATTTCAAAGGGTTGCTTTCTAAGGGTGGCGGAAGCTCCCATTTCATCGATTTAACCGACCATTTCAGCCATTTCGATCGTAGTATTACTGCTTATAATTTTTTAAAGTTTTCGCCCCTTCAATGGCGATTGATTGATAACGACATTCAGCCCCAAAACCGACTACGTTGGGCGCAGTATTTAGATCTTTTTACCAAATTGGGATACGGTGTAGTCGAAGCAGAGGTACGGCCTGGAAATATTGACGAATTGCGAAAAGTCAAGGTTCACTCTTCGTTTGAAGCACTATCTGAAAAAAAGCTGGCCATTACCCACGGCTATGTGGTTGCTTGGTAAAAAAAAAGCACCCCGAAGGGTGCTTCTTTGGTCACTCGGATCATCGTGTGGAGCTGGTGGGATTTGAACCCACGTCCAAACAAGGAAACCATGCGCTTTCTACATGCTTAGTGGATCATTACTTTTCGACCGAAAGCCGGGGAGCCACACCCTACCTTAAGCTTAGCCACTAAAATTTAAGAAGCCCTCAGTGGCCGGTGGCTTCCGGTTCCCGCATTTACGGCACCCCTTGATCGAACTCCGCAGGACCGGGATTTCGAGGGATGTCCTGCTTTCGCACCTTGTGCGAAACAAGCCAAATCTCCTATCGGATGATTAGGCGGCAAGAGCGTAGTTGTACTCGCCTGTTGTTGTTCCCTGCATCGATTTACGAGCGACATCAGGATAGCTCGGCATGCTTACACACCGCCTCGGCTTGCTGTCAAAACCGGTCAGCCCCGATAAACTGCGTGCGCAGGCTGCAAAGGTACATCGCGCCGCAGGTGCCACCGCACGAAGTTTTCAAACCTTCGCATTCCGCGCTCAGGGCAGGTCAAGCGCTGCGGACGGCTGTAGCGAAGCGAAACCTCAATCTGGGGCTCGCACAGCAGCGACCACAAATGCCTCATTAGATGCGGCACGAATCCGCCCTTGAGGTCGTGATAGTAGGCGGCTTT
>JBIPMA010000254.1:0-3105 GCA_044369335.1 Schleiferiaceae bacterium
TTCAGCCTTGGATCGCCCTGCACCCGGGAGTACCCTGCAGCCTCAACGGGGCCGGGTGCTCCGGGAGGCATTCACGACATGAAGAACCTGATCCAGGCGGCGGTGGTCACTCTGTTCGCAGCTTCAACGGCGCAGGCGCAGCAGGCGGTGCAGTGGAAGGTCAGCGACGGGGGCAATGGGCATTGGTACCACTGGCTGCAGCGCGTCCCCGGCCGAGACTGGGACGGCTGGCGCGCATACGCCGCAGGAATCGGGGGACACCTCGCGACGCTCACGACACCAGAAGAGAACTCATTTGTGACCGGCCCCATCGTTCTTCAAGGAGCGCAGGCTTCCAGTAACGGCGGAACTGCATTCTTCGGTGCATTTCAACGATCGGGATCTGCTGAGCCCTCCGGCGGATGGCAGTGGGTCACAGGCGAGCCGTTCGTTCTCGATGCCGATCGGTGGCACAGCCTTGAAGATTGCTGCAACGGCAGCTACTGCAATGGAGAAGGCGAAGACGCCGCGTCATTGTGGTCGTGGGCTGGAGACATCCAAGACAAGTTTGTCGAACGAAAGTGGAACGACGTCGGAAAGTGCCTTGATTGGTGGGGTGCCGTGATCGAGTGGTCCGCCGACTGCAACTCGGACGGCATCGTTGACTACGGTCAGTGCCGCGATGGCACCCTGCCCGACTACAACGGGAACAACATCCCTGACTGCTGTGAACGGGCAGAGGCTTGCGTGGTCGGCAACTACCCGGTGCAGTGGCGGACTGAGGATGGCGGAAATGGGCACTGGTACCAACTTGATCGGGCAGTTCTTCCCTGGGACGCAGCCTCCGCCCGTGCATGGGAATTGGGCGGTGCTCTCGCGACAATCAGCTCGCTGGAAGAAAATCGAATTGCGACGAACATCGCGGTAAGAAGCGGCTTGGCCGACGTTTGGCTGGGAGGATTCCGGAGCATTGATCAGAGCGACTGGCAGTGGATCGGGGGCGAGAGTTTCGTGTTTTCCAACTGGGCACCCGGTGCGCCGTGGGATGGCGAGTACCGGTTCATGGAGTTGATTGCGGCGCCCGGGGCGACGTCCGTCGGCCGCTGGAACGCAGAGTTGATCTTTGCCTTCGGACCCGGGCAGCATTCGATTTTCGAGTGGTCCGCCGACTGTAACTCTGACGGCATTGTGGACTACGGCCAGATCCTGCAGGGACAGCTAGCCGACTTGGATTCAAATGGTGTTCCTGACATCTGCCAGCAGCCGACCTGCGTGGCTGCTGACATCTACCGCGACTTCAACGTCAACGGCGCAGACCTGGGCATCCTGCTTTCTCAGTGGGGGCCCAACACGCCACTCACGGAATCGGATCTCAACAGCGATGGGGTGGTGAACGGTGCCGACCTCGGGATCTTGCTTTCCTTCTGGGGAGCTTGCCCGTGAGACTTCAACGGAACATCCAAATGAAGAACCTGATCCAGGCGGCGGTGGTCACCCTGTTCGCAGCTTCAGCGGCGCATGCCCAGCAGGCGGTGCAGTGGAAGGTGAGCGATGGGGGGAATGGGCATTGGTATCAACTACTCATCAATCAGCAGACGACTTTCTGGGAAGCTGCCTCTGCGGCCACGCAACGTGGTGGTCACCTGGTTACCGTGAGCACTGACGCCGAGAACGCCTTCGTCCGTCAGATTTCCCTGGGGCACTTTGTGCACTTCGGCGCGTATCAAGATCCCGCGGTGTCGGGTTGGGCTGAGCCTGCTGCGGGGTGGACCTGGATCACCGGTGAACCATGGAGATGGTCTGGCTGGTGCCCCGGGCAACCGGACAATGCCAACTGGAATCAGTTCTCTGGACAGGAGCTAGCGCGGTTTGCCTCCGCCGATGGGAGCTGCTGGGACGATGCGCACAGCATGCAACAAATCGCCACATGGGCAATTGGCGACACCATGATCGAGTGGTCCGCCGACTGCAACGGTGATGGCATCGTCGACTACGGTCAGTGCCGTGCCGGCACGTTGCCCGACTACAACGGCAACAACATCCCGGATTGCTGCGAGCGGGGCGAGGCGTGCGTGGTCGGGAACTACCCGGTGCAGTGGCGGGTGGAGGATGGGGGGAATGGGCACTGGTATCGAATGGTCGTAACGCCGGCGCCGACTCTTTGGGTCAACGCAAAGTCTCTTGCTGAGTCTCTTGGGGGACATCTGGCTTCGATTCGTTCTGATGGCGAGAACGGCCATTGTCTTGGTGTCTGCGCCGGTGGACCAAAGCTTCCTGGCGGTTCGGTGTGGCTCGGTGCGGTGCAGCCCAATGGCGAAGCATCCTCATTCGCGTGGGTCACCGGAGAGCCGTTCGACTGGACACCCGGCTGCGGCTTCTCCAACACGGATGCCGGCTGCGGTTTCGAGGATCGGCTAACCATGACCTCCCCCTGGAATGGTTGCCCGTGGAACGACGTGGCGGCCTGCTGGCTCATACCTGCGCTGCTTGTCGAGTGGGACGCCGACTGCAACAACGACGGAATCGTGGACTACGGCCAGATCCTTCAGGGACAGCTCGCCGATACCAACAGCGATGGCATTCCCGACATCTGCCAGCAGCCGACCTGCGTGGCTGCTGACCTCTTCCGCGACTTCAACGTGAACGGCGCTGATCTCGGCATTCTGCTCTCGCAGTGGGGGCCGAACAGCCCGCTCACCGTTTCAGACATCAACAGCGATGGGGTGGTGAACGGAGCGGACCTTGGGATCCTGCTGTCGTTCTGGGGCCCATGCCCGAATTGACCGCTGATACCTAAAGAAAGGGGTGGTCCTCAGACTCACCCCCTCCCGCTCAGGTGCACGCCCTGAGCAGGATGATCAACACGACGATCGCAGCAATGGCGCCGGCGATGGAGTTGTCCGTTCCGCCTGCTCCCGTCCCAGGATGCCCTCCTCGGTGCCGGCACATCAGTTCGCCCTCACCAGGTTGAGCGCCTCGGCCCAGGCCTTGCGCTTGAGTTCGGCTCCGACGCCCAGCATCATGGCCTCGAACCTGCGCTCGTCCCTGGCGCTGCCGTTGGTGCCTCGGGTGGGTCGCTCCCAGTCCACGTACTGGCTCACGGTATTGAAGGCGGCCCAGGCGGTG
>JBIPMA010000009.1:0-11103 GCA_044369335.1 Schleiferiaceae bacterium
TCATCAAGGGCCATGAAGAGGACCGCCGCTTCGCGGGCTCCATCCTTGTGTCCATGATTCCAGCAGCATTTGTGGGGCTGCTTTTTGAAGATGCCATCGAAGGGCTTTTTGAAGACTCTACCTTACTTGTCGGAGCCATGCTGGTCATCACCGGTCTGCTGCTGCTGATGGCCGACCGTGCCAAGAAAACCCACAAAAAGGTTTCGGTTGCCGATGCGTTCGCCGTGGGGATTGCACAGGCCATTGCCATTCTTCCCGGGATTTCACGAAGCGGAGCCACCATCAGCACCAGCGTTTTGCTGGGCATTGACCGAGAGCACGCGGCGCGGTTTTCGTTTTTGATGGTTGTCCCCTTGATCATGGGTAAAATGATTCTCGACGTGGCCGATTTGGCGTCCAATCCCGGGTCGTCGAGTGAGTCATTGCTCCCATTGGTCATCGGATTTGCGGCGGCCTTTGTCACGGGACTTTGGGCCTGTCGGGCCATGATTCGCCTCGTCAAGCGCGCCAAGCTCAAGTACTTTGCGTACTACTGCTTCGCGGTCGGAACGGTAGCCAGCGTGTGGACCGTACTCAACTAAGTATACCCGCGGACCTCGAGGAGGCCCGAGCTGGATTCTGGATAGCAGTCGACAAGCCGCTTGAATGGACCTCGTTTGACGTGGTCGCCAAAGTCCGCAACGCCCTGAAGCGGCGCTATTCGACGCGAATCAAGATTGGCCACGCGGGGACCCTCGACCCCCTTGCCACCGGATTGCTCGTGCTTGCCGTCGGGCGTGCGACCAAAGACATCGAATCTGTAATGGCGGGAGCCAAAACCTACACGGCCACCCTAAAGCTGGGCGCAGTAACGGCGAGCTATGACGCAGAGACGCCGGAGCAACCCAGCGGTCAACCCATTCCCGAGCTTACCGAAGCCCTGGTTTCGGCACTCACCGAGAAGTTTACGGGTGAGGTACTTCAGGTCCCGCCCCTGTTTAGCGCTGTAAAAATTGACGGAGCTCGTGCGTACGAATTGGCCCGAAGCGGTAAGACCGCCGAGATCAAAGCCCGCCCCGTGCAGATCCACCGCCTTGAAATCGCGGCGCTCGCGCCCGACGTGTGGGAACTAACCGTGGGCTGCGGCAAAGGGACGTACATCAGGTCGCTCGCCCACGACATTGGGCAGCATTTGGGCTGCGGAGCCTACCTCACGGCCTTGCGCCGCACCGAGGTGATTCCGTTTTCGACCATGTGGTCGATGGACGAAGTGCTTGCCGCGGTTCAGTCGTCGTAGCGCGAGGTCCAGAGGTTTTCGCTGAAGTTTTTGGCGCGCGAAAATCCGTAGAGCGCAGCCATCGCCGAGGTGGCGAAGAGCAGGTAAAAAAAGAATATTCCGCGCACAAATCCTGAATGGGCACCAATGACGGATTCGGGAACGGCTAAGGCCACGACGGCACAAAATACCAAGATGCTTTGCATCATGGTTTTGAACGAGCGAAGTGGGTACATCGCCAACCGGCGAAGGGGATTGACTTCACCTCCCCACTTGTGCACCAAGTAGTGGTATCCCCCGCCGAGTTCAAGTAGGAGTAAGGGATCCTTGTCTTGGTAGGTCAGACGAAAGAGCGATGCGGGAGCCACAATTTTGTATCCGTTTAAACGGCTTCCGGCCGCGGCGTCAAGGCGCTCCATTGCTGCGACGGCTTCGTACGGAATTTGTCCCGCGAAGTGGTTGGCATCCAAAAAGCGCAGTCGGTAGTCTACACAAAGTGACTTTAAGTGGTCTTCGTGGACGATGCGGTCGCGTACCATCGCCTCGACCGGTAGCTGACCTTCGCGCTGAAAGGGTTCTGCCAATTTGCTGCGCTGCGCCTCATCGCTGGCAAGCCATTGTTCCCAAGCCTCGGCGTCGCCCGCGCTCCGGGTTAAAAGTGTGCGTTCTAAGTCGGTTCCCATAGTGTGAAAATAACCGCCAAAAGGCAATTGCGGTTCACACTTGACAAGGCCTAGTTCAAAAGGGTACCTTTGCCCCCTATGAAAATGAAGCTCTCCCACTTTGGCTACGAACTGCCTGAAGCGCAAATCGCGCAGCATCCTGTTGATTTTCGCGACGACGCGCGCTTGATGGTGGTGAATCGAGAGTCCGGAAGCATTGAGCACCATTACTTTCGCGACCTCGCCAATTTCTTTGAGCCACGTGACCTTTTGGTGATCAACAACACGAAGGTTTTTCCGGCCCGTATGTGGGGCAACAAAGAAAAGACGGGTGCCTTGATTGAGGTGTTCTTACTGCGTGAACTCAACGCCGAGAGCCGCCTGTGGGATGTGCTGGTGGATCCTGCCCGCAAAATCCGAATCGGAAACAAGCTCTACTTTGGCGACGACGACAGCCTTGTGGCTGAGGTCATTGACAATACGACGTCGCGCGGACGTACCCTTCGCTTTCTATTTGACGGAAGCTACGAAGAGTTCCGCCTCAAGCTCAAAGAGATGGGCGAGACGCCGTTGCCCAAGTACATCACGCGTCCGCTTGAAGAGGCAGATGCCGAGCGCTACCAGAGCATTTTTGCCAAGGTAGAGGGAGCAGTGGCCGCACCAGTGGCTTCGCTGCACTTCAGCAAAAACCTGATGAAGAAGTTGGAGATTAAGGGCATTGACACCGTCGAAATGACGATGCACGTTGGTCTCGGAACCTTCCGCCAGGTCGAAGTTGAAGACCTTTCAAAGCACAAAATGGAGTCAGAGCAGTACTGGATTTACCCAGATACCGCAGAACGAGTCAATCAAGCAAAAGCTGAACGTCGCAAGGTCTGCGCTGTGGGCACCAGTGTTATTCGCTCGCTCGAGTCGTCATCAATTACAGACCACCGCATCAAGTCGGGCAACGGATGGACGTCAAAGTTTATTTTCCCTCCACATGAGTTTAAGGTGGTCAATAGTTTAATTACCAACTTCCATGCACCTCAGTCGACCATGTTAATGCTTACCGCAGCATTTGCGGGTTACGAGCTCACTATGGACATCTACAATACGGCGGTAAAAGAGAACTACCGGTTCTTGAGTTACGGCGACGCGCTTTTATTCGTGTAATCACATTCATGCCAACAAAAAAAGCCGACCCACTGGGTCGGCTTTTTAATTTTCTAGTGCTCTTTAGCGGCCGCTGCCCATGAGGTAACCCACCTTGAGCCCCATGAGAATTCCGATGTTTCGGTAACGGCCGTCGCTACTTTCGTTAATAAAGGCGTAGTACTGCTCTTGGCCTGTAATTGGGTCAAACGTATAGTTCTCAGCCACGATGGGAAAGTGTACGAACCGATTGGACAAACCAAGGCTCAAATCCACTAAAAAGCGATCACTTGAGCGGATGTGGTACCCGAACATAATGCCTTGGTCAAAGTTCTGCTTGAAGCTCATTATGGGGCCGTCAACGCCGTCGAAGACTTTGTTGTAGCGGCGGTTTTGAATGAATGCACCAATGTAAAATCCGTCGTCGTACGAGTTTCCGCTCGGGAACACCTTGATGTTCAGTGTTTGGCTCGAGCCTGGACGTACCCGGCTATCTAAGCTGTAAAACAAGTTGTTGTTCCATAAAAAGGCCTCGTTGACAAATGCGTCGATGCTGTTGTGAAGCGTGAGTCCAAGTCCAGCTTCAACCGTAAAGTAGGGACTCAGTCGATGTTCCACTGAAATGGGGTAGTGGCCCGAGAAGAATGGGATCACATTGAACTTTACGGCGGTGGGGTAGCGTGCAATCAAACGGTTCCGATTTCGCTCTGACTTCGAAGAGTTTGAAGAACTTGAGGACGTCGTGCCGTCGACGTTGTAGCGTTTGACTGTTACTTGTGCCGAAGTATCAACCGCAACTAGGGCGGCCAATGCAAAAAAGAGCGTGCGAAAATTCATGGCGTAAAGATAACGGACATGCTTTCGGCAAAATTCTTGCCATGTTTGAATGCTGTAACTTTGACCAATGAAGCGATTCGCCCTTTTTCTTTCGGGAGTTGTACTGTTCTCCACATCTAGTTTAGCTCAAGATTCCGAAACCATTGAAGTTCGCTGGAGTCGGGGCTACAAAAACCGTGAAATTCAACTTGACTATGTCACGAGCTTGGATTCCGCCAATTTTATGACCTACGGCAGCACGTCGCGATCCCTGCTCCGCAAGGCGAAGTACTACTACGCGCGCTACGACCGGTTTAGCATGGAACAAGTGTGGCAAGTTGAAGAGACGATTGACAAGTACCGCGATGCACCAATGAGCTTTCACAGCATGGTTACCTTCGGTCAAACAACCTATGTATTTTACCAGGCATACTCGAAGGCGGATGATGTGCGCTACGTACTGTTGCGTACCATCGATACCGACGGCAACATTTCAGACTTTATTGAGCTTGACCGGATCACCGCGAAACGCGCGTACATGGGCGGCTTCAAGGTGAGCTGGAACTACAATGCCACGAGCTTCGCAGTAGTGAGCTTCCCTGAAGAAAACCGTAAAGAAGAAGTTCAAGTTGAGGTCAAGCGCTTTGACCGCGAGGGCAATCCGTTGGGGGGATCTTCAGTCAAGTTGGACTACGCGTCCCGAAACGTAAGCATGATGGATGTGGACTACGCGATCAACGGTGACGTCTACATTTTAGCTGCCCGCCGCCCAGACCCTGCCAAAAACGAGAAGCGCCAGTTGTTTGCTCCCAATCAGGAGTTTTTCATCTTACATGCGAATCCCAACGACGAGGTTTTTCAAGAAGTTGACTTGGGACTCAAAGACAAGTTTGTGGTGGGCGGAATCGGTGTAGAGGCTGATCAAATCCCCGGTAAAATTGCCATCAGTGGCATGTACTCAGACAAGCGCTACGGGTCGACCAGCGGTATGTTTTATTTGACCCTCGATCAACGTACAATTGAGCCGTTGACTTCAGATTTCATGAACCTTCGCGAGTTTGACTACATCAACGACGGCCGCAAAGATGGTTCTGCGCGTGCGCGCCGCAAGGGTGTGGCTAACGAGTCGTACGTGTTTCGCGGGATGGTTCCGCGTGAGGGCGGCGGTAGCCTCGTGCTGATGGAGGACTACGACATGGTGGTGGTCACTACCCAAACCCGCAACGGTACCGTTACGAACTACTATTACTACTACGACAACATTTGGGCGATGATGGTCGACGCTCAGGGCGAAATCGAGCGCGTTTCGGTGATTCCAAAGCAGCAGTACTCAGCCAACGACGGCGGAGTCAACTCTGGATTCTTGCTGGTGCGCGACCGAGAGAACTTTAATTTTTTATTTAACGACACGCGTGGAAACGACCAGCGCTGGGACAAAAATCAAGCGCCCAAGCGCATGGCGGCAGCCCGCAAGGCTAACCTAGTGCAGGTCACTCTCAAGCCTGACGGCACACTTGTCTACACTCCGCTTATCGAAAACCGCAAAGAGAAGGCCGTACTAATGCCGCGCCGCGGTCGCTCGTACTTGGGATCCCCTGGTGAGGCGGTAATTCCAGGATTGAAGCGCGGAAAGTGGGTATTCATGAGCCTTCGCCCAGAGCGCTACTAATGTCCGCGAAGCCTGATTTTCGAAGCTTAAGGCGCGAGGAGGTTCGCGCGCACTTTGCCGCGTGGGGTGAGCCCGCATACCGCGCGGATCAGGTCTACGATTGGCTGTGGGCCAAGGGCGCCCAAAGTTTTGACGACATGTCCAACTTACCCAAATCCTTGCGTGCTAAGTTGGCCGAGGAATTTGAGTTCCGCCCCCAGCGCATCGAATCAGTGCAGCGGTCTAGCGATGGGACGCTGAAGAATGCCGTACGGCTTCACGATGGATTAGTGGTTGAAAGCGTGCTGATTCCGACCGAAAAGCGCATCACGGCATGTGTTTCGAGCCAAGTGGGGTGCGCGATGGGCTGCGCATTTTGTGCCACGGCCCGTTTAAAGCGCATGCGCAACCTCGAGCCCGACGAGATCTACGACCAGGTGCGGGCCATTCACGAACAAGGAACCACTGAGTTCGGCCGTCCGCTGACCAACATCGTGTTCATGGGCATGGGCGAGCCGCTGATGAACTACAAAAACACGCTCGAGGCCATTGACCGCATTACCTCTCCCAAGGGGCTGGGGCTCTCGCCGAAGCGCATCACGCTGAGCACGGTGGGACTGCCCAAGATGATTCGCAAGCTCGCGGACGACGGGGTGAAGTTCAACCTTGCGGTTTCGCTGCATTCCGCGCGCGACGTGGTGCGCGCCCAAATCATGCCGGTGAACGACGTGGCTCCGATTGCAGAGCTTCGTTCGAGTCTGGAGTACTGGTACTCGGTCACGAAGCGCAAGGTCACCTTTGAGTATGTGGTGTGGCGCGACGTCAATGACCAGCCCGAGGACGTGCGGGCCTTGGTGGAACTGGCCAAGCGGGTTCCGTGCAAAGTCAACTTGATTGAGTACAACGCTATTGGGGACGAGCGCTTTCGCCAAGCTGCGCCAGAGGCCCTACAAGCCTACGTCGACGGACTGGCGCGCGTCGGAGTCGTGGCCAAAGTCCGCCATTCGCGCGGTAAAGACATTGACGCGGCGTGCGGGCAGTTGGCGAACAAAAAGCTTCCGGCCGAACTTACCTCAATTGACTAATACCAACTTCGGCGCGGAGCCGTGGGTGCTACCTTTGCAGCTATGACCAAATCAGCAGTTCTTGAGGCGCTTCAGCAGGTGACCAACGCCAGTGGCAACGGACTCCTTGTCGAATCCGGACACGTAAAGAATATTCAGATCTTCGGCGGCGAAGTTGAGCTGGATGTGGTCAGCGACAGTGCCGCCCTAGCTCAAAAAAAACGCCTTGAGGTAGACCTCATGAAGGCGGTACACACGATTGACTCCAAAGCCGCGGTCAAGGTGAACCTTGAGGTGCGCACGCCGGCTCCTGCCGAAAATGCCAATGTCCTGCGCGGCAAGCCGATTCCCGGGGTGGAGCACGTCATCGCCGTAGCCTCGGGCAAGGGTGGAGTAGGTAAGTCGACGGTGACGGCCAACATCGCGGTTTCGCTGGCTGAAATGGGCTTTAGCGTGGGTGTGGTCGATGCGGACATCTACGGACCGAGCATGCCCATCATGTTTGACGTTCAGCGCGCCAATCCGGGCGGAATCGAAGTCAACGGCGTCCGCAAGATGGACCCGGTCGAGGCCTACGGCGTGAAAATTATGTCGATTGGGTTCTTTGCCGGAACTGACCAAGCGGTCGTTTGGCGCGGCCCGATGGCCACCAAGGCACTCAACCAAATGCTTCAGGAGACCCACTGGGGTGAACTCGACTTTTTGCTGGTTGACCTGCCTCCCGGCACGGGCGACATTCACTTGAGCCTCGTTCAGGCCTTGCCTGTTACCGGTGCGGTCGTGGTTAGCACACCCCAGGCGGTGGCGTTGGCTGATGCCCGTAAAGGCGTGGGGATGTTCCGCATGGACGCGATCCAGATTCCGGTGCTCGGAATCGCCGAGAACATGGCCTACTTCACGCCGCCGGCACACCCCGACGAGCAATACCACATTTTTGGCCGCCACGGCGCCCGCAACCTTGCCGAGCAGCTCGACGTGCCCTTTTTGGGTGAGCTTCCACTCGTGCAGAGCATTCGCGAAGCCGGTGACGTAGGTCGCCCCGCCGCCCTACAGCAGGACGGTGTGGTTCGCGGTGCCTTTATCGACTTGGCCCGCAATGTCGTTTCGGCCTTGGCGGACCGCGTGTCGAACCTTCCGCCCACCGAAGCCGTGCGCATCACGACCATGGCCGGCTGTACAACCACGAAGCGCGACGTATGACCCTCGAAGACCGCATCGAAAAGGCGCTTGCCGAAGTGCGACCCTTCCTCGAGAGCGACGGAGGTGGAATCGAATTGGTGAAAATTGAGGTTCCGCGCGTATTTGTTCGCCTGCTGGGTGCCTGCCACGGCTGCAGCGTGAACCAAACGACCCTCAAGCTCGGCGTTGAGAACAGTGTCCGAAGTCACGCGCCCGAAATCGAAGAGGTCGTCGCTTTGGATCATGCGTAGTGTCGTCGTTCTTCTTGCAGGCGATTCCGGGGACGGAATCCAGTTGCTTGGAGGCCAAATCGTGCGCGCCGCGGCACAGTCTGGCCGCGACGTTCGAACGTTGTCGGATTTTCCGGCCGAAATCCGCGCTCCACAGGGCACGGTAAGTGGTGTTTCAGGTTTTCAGTTTCGCATCGCGTCCGATGCCATTCACGATCCCGGCGCGCGCGCCGACTGCCTCGTGGCGTTCAATGCCGCCGCCTACACGAAGTATGCGAGCCAGCTCAAGCCAGGTGGTCTCTTGCTCGCAGCTACCGAGGGGTTTGACGCGCGAAGCCTGGCGTTGGCGAAGCTCCCAACTGATGCCGATTTGCTCGCCTCGGCCCGTGAGCGATTTCGGGTGCTCGAGGTTCCGGTTAAAGACTTGACCCTTGGTGCTCTGGCCGAGGTCTCACTGGGCCAGCGCGACAAAATGCGTGCGCGCAACATGCTGGTGCTCGGAATCCTCACCTGGATGTACAGCATGCCTTCTGAAGTTGTTGAGGCCGAACTCCTCGCGTTATTTCGCGGAGTCGAGACCAACATTTTAGCCTACAAGGCGGGCCTCAACTTTGCAGAGACCCTCGAGGTCCAGGACTACCGCGTTGAACTCGATCGGCACGGGGTCGAGCGCGGAACGTTTAAGACCATCAACGGATCGCACGCCGTGGCACTTGGACTTGCTGCAGCGGCACACCAGCTCGGGAGGCCAATGCTCTATTCGAGCTACCCGATCACGCCGGCTTCAGATATTTTGCACGAGTTGGCCAAGCTTCAGCCCGAGCACGTGACCGTCTTTCAGGCCGAGGACGAGATCGCCGCGGTTACTTCAGCCCTAGGCGCCTCGTTTGCGGGCGGAATTGGCGTAACCGCATCTTCCGGCCCCGGATTGAGCCTCAAAGCCGAAGGTTTGGGCTTGGCGGTCATGACCGAATTGCCCCTGGTCCTCATAGACGTACAGCGCGGTGGACCCTCGACTGGATTGCCTACCAAGACCGAACAGAGCGACCTAACCCAGGCACTGCACGGCCGCCACGGAGAGGCTCCGCTGCCGGTGTTGGCTGCGCGGAGCGCCGCCGATGCGTTTGACACGACGCTCCTCGCGGTGAAGATTGCGGTGGAGTGCATGACGCCGGTCATCGTGCTTTCGGACGCCTACATTGCCGGAAGCGCTCAGCCTTGGCGCATTCCAGACGTCAGTGAGCTGCCGAGCATTACACCGCCCCGCGGTTCCGCTGGCGAAGAGCCCTATGCCCGCGACGCCCACGGCGTACGCCCATGGGTAATCCCTGGAACTCCTGGAGGAGCCCACCGAATCGGCGGCCTTGAGGGCGAGGTAGGGACGGGGCGCATCAGCTACGAACCCGCAAACCACCAAGCGATGGTCACGGCCCGAGCTGTCAAAGTTGATGCCGCAGCTCGCCTGTACGGACCGCTCGAAATCGTGCAGCGATGCCCAGAAGCCGATACGCTCGTGCTTGCGTGGGGCTCGACCTACGGTGCGGTGCGCAGCGACGTGGAACGCCGTGCCGCGGCGGGGCAGAACGTGGACTACATCCACCTGCGCCACATGCATCCGCTGCACCCGGACCTCAAGGTGACCGCCGACCGCTACCGCCGCGTGGTGGTGGTTGAAATGAACGAAGGCCAGCTGGCCCACCACCTTCAGGGGCTGTGGGCACGCCCCGTGGAGTCGGTCTGCAAAACCACCGGACAGCCGTTTACCACCGAAGAACTCGCCGAGCTATGGAACTGACCGCCAAAGACTTTCAAAGCGCCGAAGAAGTTCGCTGGTGCCCCGGCTGCGGCGACTACAGCATCCTGAAGCAGTTCACCGAGGTACTTGCCAGCACGGGGTCTGATCCCGACCGCACCGTCGTGGTGAGCGGAATCGGCTGCAGCAGCCGCTTGCCCTACTACGTCGACAGCTACGGAATCCATTCGCTTCACGGCCGCGCCCCCGCGGTGGCCACCGGAATCAAGTTGGCCAATCCCGACCTCGACGTGTGGATTATCACGGGCGATGGCGACGCGCTGAGCATTGGCGGAAACCACCTCATTCACGCCCTTCGCCGCAACCTCAACGTGCCCATCTTGCTGTTCAACAACGAGATTTACGGCCTGACCAAGGGTCAGTTTTCGCCGACAAGCAAAGAGGGCCAGGTGACAAAGTCGACCCCCCGCGGAAGCGTCGACCATCCGCTGAATCCACTCACGCTGGCACTCGGAGCCGGCGCAACCTGGGTGGCCCGCAGCATGGACCGCAATCCCGCCCACCTTCGCGAACAGCTCGCCCAGAGTCAGGCCCACCAAGGTTCGGCGCTGCTCGAAATCTACCAAAACTGCAACGTCTTTCACGACGGTGCGTTTGAGGTGTGGACCGACAAATCCACACAGGCGCTGCATTCGGTTTTCCTTGAGGCTGGCAAACCCATTGCCTGGGGCGGAACCGAGCCCACCCACGCCCTCGCGTGGAACGGAGGTCGGCCCGAAATCCGTGAGCTCGGATCCGAATTTGGCCTCGCAGACGCTTGGGTACACGACCCCTCAGATCGTCTTAAAGCCTTTGCCCTCGCTGCACTCGAGGGCCAGCTGCGCCCCTTTGGAGTGCTCTATGCCGCCGAACGTCCGGTCTTTGCGGCGAGCCACCAAGCCGGGACCCGCCCGCTTCACGAGGTACTGCATTCCGGCCGCACCTGGACGGTAGAATAGTCGGCCGCTGCCGTAGGTTTGCAGACCAAATACTACGAACGAACACACATTCCGCATGGGACGCGCATTTGAATACCGCAAGGCTCGCAAAATGAAGCGTTGGTCCTCAATGGCCAAGGTTTTTACCCGCATCAGCAAAGACATCATTATGGCCGTAAAAGAGAGCGGCCCCAACCCTGAGGCCAACTCGCGCCTCAAGGCATTGATGCAGAACGCCCGCGACGCCAACATGCCCAAGGACAACGTAGAACGCGCTATTAAGCGGGCTACGAGTAAGGATCAGGCGGACTACAAGGAGATGGTCTACGAAGGCTACGGTCCGCACGGAATCGCCATCCTCGTCGAAACCGCCACCGACAACGCG
>JBIPMA010000206.1:0-2686 GCA_044369335.1 Schleiferiaceae bacterium
CGTCCACTCGGTCTCGTCCCGCAGCACGATGGCTCTGCGGCCTGCAAAAAACGCTTCCTTTTGAAGTCCGCCTGAATCCGTGATCACAAATTGAGAACGGTACAGCGCATCCACGATCTCGGGCCGGCTCAGCGGAGCACAATCTGACACGCGTACACTTTGTAGCCCGACGGCACGATGCCTCGGATGCCTCGGCCAGAGCACGTTAAAATCACCCACCAAGCCATCTAAGGCCGCTTCAATCCGGCGAATCCGCTTGGGCTTGTCCACATTGGTATTACGGTGAATTGTGACAAGCACTAAATTGTCTTGCACCTCTGCAATTGGACGCTTCGGGAAGGCATCGAACATTAAATCACCCGTATTCACGACCCAAGGAGCACCTCGATCAAGGTCTTCACTCCGAATATGGTCCATGGCTACTTCGGTGGGCGCCCATAGCCACAAGGCCTTGTGGTCAACCCATACGCGGTTTCGCTCTTCGGGCATCGCATCGTTAAAGCTACGAAGCCCGGCCTCTGCGTGTGCTAAAGGAATACCCAGCTCCAGCGCAGCATGCGCCCCTAGAACCGTGGAATCGGTATCTCCGTACACCACAACGGCATGTACATGAGCCACCCGAAGTGCCGCTACAAGCGCTTTAAGGTCAGCATTTCGCTCATTCCAAACACCTTGGTAGTCCGGGGCAAAACCGAGTTCGTCCCAGAACGAAGCGTTCATTTGGCTGTCGTAGTGCTGGCCGGTATGCGCTACCCAATTGACCCCGCCCAAGCGTTGAATGGCATCGACCAACGGCTTGAGTTTGACAAACTGCGGTCGAGCACCCACGACGTGGGCGATGCGGTACGAGCTTAAGTTCCGGGCATCCATCCTCTGTCCGCAAAACTAACGTATTGGTTCTGCCCGATGATTAAATGGTCCAAACATGTGAGCTCAAGAATTCGCGCACCCTCTACAAGGCGCTGTGTGAGCCTTCGATCCTCTTCCGAGGGTTCCAGTCGTCCGCTGGGGTGATTATGCGCTACAACCAGCGCAGGGGTCTTCAGTGCCAATGCTCGCTGGTAAACCACTCGCACGTCTGCAGCTGTGGCAGTCCAACCACCTTTACCTACGCACTCATAGTGAACTACCTTATTTGCTCGATTGAGGTAAACTACCCAAAACTGCTCGTGGTCCAACGCCGCCATACTCGGATGAAGCAAATGAAACACGTCACTAGAACCCCGAACCACCTTAGCATCACCGGCACGAGTTTCACCCGCCGCTCGACGGCCCAACTCAAACGCTGCAGCTACAGCCGCCGCTTTTGCTAACCCAACTCCACCGAGCCCTTGTAGGGCAATCACATCTGCTGCTGCCAGTTTGTCAAGCGACCCCCCGTAGGAATCGAGCATCGACCGCGCCAAATCGACGGCAGAATGGGTGCGGGTTCCGGAACGCAAAATGAGTGCAAGGCACTCGGACGTCGCCATCCCTCGGATTCCGTGCGCGAGGGCGCGCTCTCTTGGTCGATCCTCTTCGGTCCACAAGCGAATGGACCGGTTGGCTGATTCGTGATTCATAGGGCAAACATCCCACAGACCACACCGCAAAGTCGTCCCCTAAACGTATGTAAGCAATTGCCGCAGGGTAGGAACAAAAAAACCGCCCCATTCGGGGCGGTTCCAAACAACCAATCTCGGCGTAAAGCTTACGCCAAACCGTTTACATGCTTCGCAAGACTAGACTTCAAGTTCGAAGCTTTGTTCTTGTGAATGATGTTGCGCTTTGCAAGCTTGTCAAGCATTGAAGCAACCAAAGGAAGCTGGGTAGCAGCTGCTGCAGCATCAGTCACTGAACGAAGGGCGCGAACCGCGTTGCGGGTCGTCTTGTGGAAGTACTTGTTGTGTACGCGCTTGGCCTGGATTTGGCGGATGCGCTTCAACGCAGATTTGTGGTTAGCCATGGTAGCTAGTTTTTGTGTTTCGTGACCCGTACGGGATTTGAACCCGTGATCTTCTCCGTGAAAGGGAGATGTCCTGAACCGCTAGACGAACGGGCCCTATGTTTTGGGAGCGCAAAGATATAAAATTACCCTCACTCAAACAACTCCCAAAAAAGAATTTAGCGCCCCTCCGGTCGAAACCCGAGTCGCTTGCCCGTCCGTTGGCGAAGTTCCTCGCGTATACCCTCAAGTGCGAGCACCGAAACTTCTTGGACCGCCTGAAACGGCGCAGCCTGCAAATCAAAGTCCATTGCAGTGACCATGAGGCGGTAAAGCCAAATACGTAAGTCGTCTGCGCACACCTCCGTTTGCGTCAAGGGCAAGTTCAAAGGACCCACACCCTCAGCAAAATGGTGCCCCTCACCGTTGATAAAAAATCGACTCATCAAGGTGCCGACGTCGTTCAAACGACGCATGCGGAATGAGTCTGAAAGAAAATTGTAGACGTGAATCAATCCAAAATAGGCACGGTTTGAATTTGACTTGACGTACTCAGAATCAAGCAATGTATGCCCATCCGGAAGCAAAAACGCGTTTGTGTGCACCTGAAAAACCAGCGAATCACCCGAAAAACGCAACTCAAACTCAAATTCACCTCGATCGACAAACTCAACCACCACCGAACGGTCGATCCCGACCATTTTGCTGTTCAAATCAACCGCCACGGACTGCACGACAATGCGCAGTTCCGCAAATGCACCC
>JBIPMA010000178.1:0-3063 GCA_044369335.1 Schleiferiaceae bacterium
CGTTGAGCTTGTGGATGAGCAATACGGCTACGGCTGTCATGATGCTTCCGCTCACGCTGTCGCTGCTCAGCCACCTCCCTGGCAAACAAGAAGCCCAAAATAACCTAGAGCGCCGTGTCCTTCTCGGAATGGCCTGGGGCGCCAACCTCGGCGGAATCGGCACCCTCATCGGGACTCCTCCGAACCTCGTCTACGCCGCCTTTCGCGAAGAAACCTTAGGCGTCACTACCACCTTCGTGGAATGGAGCACCATAGCATTCCCCCTCTCAGTCGTGCTCTTGGTCATTGCCTTTGCCGTGCTCAGCCGCAAGATGCCGTCGATCGACCTCGGAGACCTCGAATGGCCCAAGCCCGCTCCTTGGACTTCGGGCGAAGTCCGTGTGGCACTGATCTTTAGCCTGACCGCCACCTTGTGGATGACTCGCCAGTGGATCGAGCCATTCGTGACGCCCTACGGCTGGTCACTGCCCGACCAAGTCATCGGTTTGGCCGGTGCCCTCGCCATGTTTGCCATCCGCGACCGCCACGGCAACCCGCTGCTGCGCTGGAAGGACGGCCGCAAAATCGAATGGGGCATCCTCTTGCTCTTCGGAGGCGGGCTCTCCCTGGCCGCCGCCATGCAGGCCTCGGGTTGGTTGGATTCCCTACAGTCGCTTTCGGACCACCCCCTGCCCGCCTGGGTTTGGATTTTTGCCTTCACCGCGATCGGCGTGTGGACCACAGAGCTCTTCAGCAACATGGCTTTGGTCAGCGGAACCTTGCCCATCGCCCTCGCCGTCGCATCGGCTCAAGGACTTGCCTTTGAGCAACTTGCCCTACCCCTTACCGTCGGAGCCAGCTGCGCCTTCATGCTCCCTATGGCAACTCCGCCCAACGCCATCGTATTCAGCTCGGGCAAAATCACGGTGCCCTACATGGCAGGCAGAGGATTCTGGATGAACATCTGGGCAACCCTCGTGATTGGTTTGGCGTTTAGCCTAATTGGGCCGATGGGCTGAAGCTGGTCTACGGCCGTCTACTCCGACTGTTTTTGGTGAATAAGTAGCCTGACGACCACAATTTCTTTATTTGCTCTTTGCACGTACACGAACGAACGGTACAGATCCACTGAAACTCTATAAAAATTTCGGCAATCACTCTGCATGCCTAGATTCGGGAACTTAGCTAACAGCGAAAGGGAAGCCGTGATTCGGCGCTCAAATCGTGCTTGAGCCTCAGCCCCAAAGTGCTCTTGAATCCACAAAGCTTCTCGCTGCGTAGCCAACAAAACGGCTTTGTGAACCCTAACCTTCCACGCCACTACTTTTCACGAAGTGCATCCGTGAACTCTGACAGTGACATCAGGTTCTCTGGGGCAACGTCCTGCACAACCTGTTCGAGTTCGACTTGATCTCGTTCGGGTAACTCATTGATCGACCATGTGGGGCCAATTCGTTGGTACAAATCCACAACTTTTTCGAATTCAGGGGTGGTGTTCACCCAGTTCGACACGGTGCTGCGTACAAATTGCTGTACTTCCATTTCTTCTTTGGTTAAATGAGACGGCAATTTGGGCATGGTCGGGGGCGCTAGTCGGTTGGTAAACGAATATAAGTATTTGCCAAAATCCCACCTAAAAGTCCTATTTTCGAACCGCTACCCCAAATCACCTATCTAAACCGGACCGAAATGCGCACCAACCTCGAAATCCTCAGCGACGCCTGGCAAGTACTCAAAGGCCAGCGTGGCTTGGCCCTCGGAACCCTACTTGTCTACATTCTGATCGTGGGCACCCTTTCGTTCATCGACAGTGCCGCATCATTGGGCCTACTTTGGTCCGGGGCGTTCAGTTTGGGTTCCGCCACATTTATGCTCAAGATTGTGCGCCGAGCCAACCCCGATTTTGAAGATATTTTTTCAGGTTTTAACCAATGGAAGCGGGCCACTTGGACCTCCATCGTGTACGTGGTTCGGCTGGTTCTGTGGTACCTGCTTCTCATCATTCCCGGAATCGTGAAATCCTTTGCCTACGCACAAACGTGGTACGTGCTTTCTGACTACCCCGAGCTTACTGCCAACCAAGCCATCAACCGCTCTGAAGAAATGATGCAGGGGCATAAAATCAAGCTCTTCCTGCTGACACTGTGGATTCTACTTCTCGTCCTGCTTGGCATCGTTACCCTTTTCATCGGATTCTTCTGGATCGGACCCTGGATCGCCGCGACCTCAGCCCAATTCTACACTGAAGTCAAGGCGGACTGGCTTCGCCGAAACGGAATACACTCTGAACCAACACCAACCGCAGAAGAAGTCGGCGAATAGCTAACAAGCTAACCTCGCCAACTTTACTAATCTCAGCCAAATTAAGGCTGCGTAATTCGTCCATCCAGCGCGGACTTCGGCTCGTCCTTTTGCTCGGGCTCGAGCGCCAACTCAGAGATTCCGCGCACTAACATAGGTGGATAATCTGCTGGAGCCAAGCTTCGTACGCCCTTCAGTTTCCATGAACGCTGCAAGCCGTCTTCTTTGGCGCGGCTGTCGGCTACCAGTGAAATAATTCCGGTCGGGAGGTCAAAGAGCAATCCGCCGTAGATCGTTGTGAGCGCTCCGGCGTAGAACGTGCCGGCAAAGACCCAGATGTCCTGAGCTATGATTCCGGCAGGAATTGACGCCAAAATAACTCCACCCCCAATGGTGGAGAACAATGCCCAGTCGTGCTTGCGTTTGTAAACCAATTCGTAGACTGACGTGTCTTGGCCGTCGACCATCCAGAGGTAGTTCACCATAATCGGACGGCGGTTTTCAGAACTGAACTTCGGAACCTTAAACTGTGTAACCACCGCTGACTCACCGCGTTCGGTGGTCGTGATTTCGATGTCGGCAGATGTGCAGCGCTCTCCCTTGGCGTCGAACACTTCAACTTGAATTTCGCGTGAGCTGAGGACCTTTTCAGCCGGAATTTCCACATTACTCACCCAAAATACTGAGGTGCACGAATTGAGGCTCAAAGCCAAGCCTACAAAGGCAGTCAGTGTATTTTTCATGGCCCGAATATGCGGTAAAAAACTGAAATTGAATTGGTAG
>JBIPMA010000179.1:0-3048 GCA_044369335.1 Schleiferiaceae bacterium
GGTTGCCCTCGGCCACCACGACGATGTTGCTCGCTTTTTTGCGTTCAGCGCCCTGATCGATGGCCGCCAGCAGGGCTTCGAGGGTCGTGTTCCGCTCGGGCAAAATGATGCTGATGGCGCCCGTCGCCAATCCCGAGCTCAGCGCAATAAATCCCGCGTCGCGGCCCATCACCTCGACCAGAAAAAGGCGGTTGTGGCTGTTGGCGGTGTCGCGAATCTTGTCGATGCTCTCGACCACCGTGTTGCTCGCGGTGTCGTATCCGATGGTGTAGTCCGTGCCGAATAGGTCGTTGTCGATGGTGCCCGGAATTCCGACCACCGGAATCGCGTGCTCTTCAAAAAGTTTATGGGCGCCGGTAAAGGTCCCGTCTCCGCCAATCACCACGAGGCCGTTGATGCCCTGGGCGCGAAGGTTGGCGGCGGCTTCGGCGCGGCCCTCTGGAGTGCGAAAGCGTTGGCTGCGTGCCGACTTGAGAATGGTTCCGCCCTGCGCAAGGATGTTGCGCACACTTTTGCTGTCGAGCGGAACAAAATCCGCCTCAACCAAGCCGTCGTAGCCGCGGTACACGCCCACACATTCGAGGCCGTAAAAGGATGCAGACCGCACCACGGCGCGGATGGCGGCGTTCATTCCAGGGGCGTCGCCCCCTGAGGTCAGCACAGCTATGCGTTTCATACGTTTGACGAAGATAGTGTTCAAAGTACACATAGTAGTGAGAATGTTAGTGTCCGAAGTACATTTGTCTACCTATGCAGAACCCCAATGTTTCAGTTGACTGTGTAGTTTTTGGCTTTGACGGCCAAAAGCTCAATGTCTTATTGATTGAGCAAGAGGACTTTGGCCAAGCCTGCCGCTTTGCTCTCCCTGGTGACCACCTCGAAGAAGACGAAGACCTTGACCAGTCTGCCGCCCGCGTGCTGCGTGAGCTCACGGGCCTCAGTGGCCTCTACCTGAAGCAGTGCGGAACCTTTGGGGACCCCAACCGCGTCAAAGATCCCAAGGACCTTCCGTGGCTGACCCACGTGCGCAAGGATCCGACCGCACGAGTCATCACGATTGCGTACTACGCGCTGGTCAAAATGACCGACTTCAACCTCTTGGCCTCGAGTTTTGCCGCCCGCGCCTTTTGGCACGACGCCAACGAAATTCCGCGCTTGGCCTTTGACCACAATACGATTTTTGACCAAGCCCTCACCACGCTGCGCCGCGAGCTAAGCGAGTTGCGCGTTGGCTTTGAACTTTTGCCCAATAAGTTCACGCTCAGCCAGATGCAGGCAGTCCACGAGGCGATCTTGAACTCGAACTTTGACAAACGGAACTTCCGAAAAAAGGCGCTGAACGACCAGTGGGTGGTTCCGCTCGACGAAAAGCAAACCGGAGTGGTCCACAAGCCCGCCCGACTCTACACGCGCAACCCTGAACGCGCACAAAACTAAAATTTTATGGCATCAAGCACCTCTGCGGGCCACTCGGCCGCTGCGATCGGACCCAAAAAGACCCTGAACTTCTGGCAAATTTGGAACATGAGCTTTGGCTTCTTGGGCATACAGTTCGGCTTCGCCCTTCAAGGAGGCTTCATGTCGTCCATCTTTCAAAACCTTGGGGCGAGCAAAGACGAGCTTCCCGGACTCTGGATTGCTGCCCCCCTCACGGGACTGATTGTGCAGCCCATCATTGGGTACTTATCAGACCGCACCTGGAGTCCGCGCTTTGGCCGCCGCCGTCCCTACTTTTTGGTCGGAGCCGTCTTGAGCACGCTAGCGCTTTTTTTCATTCCCAATTCTCCGGCGCTCTGGGTTGCCGCCGGTCTGCTTTGGGTCCTCGATGCCTCCATTAACATTTCGATGGAGCCCTTTCGGGCCCTCGTCGCCGATAAGCTTCCGGACGAGCAGCGCTCGTACGGGTTTGTCGCGCAAACGCTTATTATCGGCATCGGAACCTGGATCGCGAGCAACCTTCCCTGGCTAATGAGCACATTGGGGGTATCAACAACGGCTCCTGAAGGTCAGATTCCGCCCTCGGTACATTGGGCGTTTGCCATTGGCGCCGTGGTCTTCATGGCGTCCATTCTTTGGACTGTATTCACCACCACCGAAGAAGCACCCGCCGACATGGAGGCGTTTCACGCGCACCGCCGTGCCACTGCGGGAATCGGCGGAGCCCTTCGCGAGATCACCTCGAACTTTCGCCACATGCCGGGCGTGATGTGGAAGCTGGGGCTCGTGCAGTTCTTTAGCTGGTTCGCCTTCTTCACCATGTGGAACTTCGCCGGACCGGCCCTCGCCGAGCACGTGTACGGCGCCGCAATGCCCGCTGCCGGAGCCGCCAACTACCTCGCCGAGAAGGCCGCGTACAATGATGCTGCGGCTTTAGTGGGCTCATCCATGGGCATGTACGGTCTCAGCTCGATGGCTTTTGCCTTCATTCTCACCCTTTATGCTTCGAAGCGCGCCCTAAACCGCCGCATGGTGCACCTGCTCTCGCTTGCCGCCGGCGGCCTTGGGTTCCTCCTCATGAGCTTCGCCACCGCCTCGAACGACGGAATCCTCAATGCGTCCTTTGCCCTCATCGGAATCGCCTGGGGCAGCATCCTTTCGATGCCCTACGCCATTCTTTCGAGCGAGGTGGACCCTTCCAAAATGGGCATTACCATGGGGCTCTTCAACATGTTCATCGTGATTCCGCAAATCGTTGCGGCCGTGGGCGGAATCAATTGGGCTTACAAAACCTTCTTGGGCGATGCCATCATCAACACCATGATCCTCGCGGGAATCAGCCTCTTGATCGGAGCCGTGACGTCGCTGGCGCTGCCGGCAAAGAAGGGCTGAGGCTGGCTCGTTAGCTATTTGCGCTTCGCGCTAGGGCTGCTTCGCAGCGCAAGTTGCTGGTCACGAGCAGCTAGCCACGAGAAACTGGTTACTTGCTGCTGGTTACAAGCAACCAGAAACCAGTTGCGAGTAACGGGCTACGTGCTCACCAACGAGCCAATCTTGCTAATCGGCTGATTCGACCGTCACCATGTTGCCTTCGCGGTGCGTGATGCGCAG
>JBIPMA010000180.1:0-3038 GCA_044369335.1 Schleiferiaceae bacterium
GCTTTCCAAAGAAGTCATCTTCCGCGACAACTTGGTCGCCATCTTCGGAGAGCGCCCTTGGATGAGCCGCGAAGAGCGCCTTGCCGCACATTCTGAGGCCAAGCCCGAGGTGAGCATCGAGACGCCCGAGACTCCGAACCAGGAGCTAGAAGCCACGAACGACGAGCCGCAGGCTCCGAGCCAGGAACCAGAAGCCAGGAACGACGAGCCGCAGGCTCCGAGCGAAGAGGCAAAAAATGCCTAAGGCATTCGGTGGATTGCGTATAAATTATCCGTAATTTTCACCCCTGTATGGCGGGTTGGATCGGAAAATTTCTTACCGTACTCAGTGGCGCTCCCCAATCCCCTGGGGATGAGGCTTCTGAGCCACAAAAGACCTATGCTGGGATCACCGATCCCGTAGATCTGGCTTTTGTTCGCAGGTTTACCCAAAGTGCCGGACTCTTCCTTTACTGTGGCAGTGCCGACGAAGTCGTCGAAAACCTCAAAGCAGTAGGCGCCGAAACCGGTCAATCGCAGTTTTTTGTTCCTGAGAAGTCACTGCATGCGTGGTTTGCCCAAGCAGGCCTCCAGGTGATCTACGACAACCCCCTCGAGGCCGACGCCATGGCGACCACCTGCCACGCGGCAGTGGCCCAAACTGGCGGAATCATGATCACCGACGCCCAGACGCAGGGACTAAAGTTCGCCCAGCTTCCTGCCATCCACCTCGTGGTGGCTCGAGTGTCGCAGGTGGTCAATAGCCTTTCAGACGGAATGTCCGCCATCAACAAGTACCACCGCGAGCAGCGCCCCCTGAGCATCATCACGCTCAAAGGCAAGCGCGACGAGGCGGTCCTTCAAGCCAAAGTCGACCCAAACAAGGGACGCGAGCTCTACTTCTTCCTCGTCGAAGACCACCTATTCACCGACCTATGATGCAGCGCAGCCTCTGGGGCCTCGTGTATGCCCTGGTTGTCGCGTTCTTGTGCATCGGACTGCCCTGGACGCCCGCCCTACTCTTTTTGCTCTTACTGGGCGTAGCTGTCGAGCTCATTCGAATGCCCAATTTGAACCCGCGCCAGCGTTCGGCCGGACTCCTCTACACCTTCGCCAGCGCACTTGCCACAGGTTGGCTGTGGGGCGTCGGCGGCGGGCAATCCATACTCGCGGTGTTCATTCTCATCTGGCTCTCGGATTCCATGGCCTATGTGGGCGGACGCCTTTTTGGCCGCACCCCCATGGCTCCGGTACTGTCGCCCAAAAAGACCTGGGAGGGCTTAATCACCGGCATTCTTTTTACGGTCGGAACCGCCTTCGGCCTCTTTCACCTCGCCCTGGACGTGTCGCTCAAGCTTACGGTCGTACTCGCGGTGGTTGTTGCGGCAACCGCCCCCATCGGCGACCTCATCGGGTCCTACTTCAAGCGCCAGTCAGGCGTAAAGGATTCTGGTGTCTTTCTCCCGGGGCACGGCGGATTCCTCGACCGCCTCGACAGCTACTTGCTCTCGAGCATCACGCTGGTCCTCGTCCTCTTAGCGTTCCAAACATTTTAACCATCTCGATATGCTTCACCGCGAAGGAACCAAAACCATTTTCGTCAGCCTCCTTATCCTGGCCGTTCCGTACGTACTGCTGACCCAATTGGGCGCCCCCGATTGGGCCGTATCCGCCTACCTCGTCCTTGCCCTCGTCCTTCTTGGCCTTGTACTACAATTCTTTCGGAACCCAACCCGCACCACCGTCGCCGAGGCCGGCGACGTGATCGCGCCCGCCGACGGAACCGTCGTTGTCATCGAAGAGGCCGAAGAACCCGAGTACTTTCAAGGTAAGCGCAAGCAAATCAGCATTTTTATGTCGCCCCTCAACGTGCACGTCAACCGCGCACCCGTTAGCGGCCGCACCGTGTTTGCCAAGTACCACAAGGGCAAGTACCTCGTCGCGTGGCACCCTAAGTCAAGCACCGAAAACGAGCGCACGACCCTCGTCTTTGAAACCCTCAACCACGGCGAAGTCATGATCCGCCAAATCGCCGGAGCCGTTGCCCGCCGAATCGCCGTCTACGTCAAGCCCGGCCAACCCGTTTCCGTGGGCGAAGACGTCGGTTTCATTCGCTTCGGGTCGCGGGTCGACATCTTCCTCCCGCTCGACGCCGAAGTCCTCTGCAAAATCGGCGACAAGCCGAGCGGAGGCGAAACCGTGATTGCTCGCTTGCAGAGCAACTAATTAGCACGGTTAGCAAGTTTGGCTCGTTGGCTTAGTGCGCTGCGCGCTAGGGCCGCTTCGTGGGTACAGTTGCTTCGCAGCTAGAGCTGCTTTGCAGCTATTTTCCAAACGGAATTTTCGATTAAGTAATTGAAATCTTGGGGTTTACCCGTTTCGAGAATTTTGTAAAAAAGTAAAATCCGGTTAATCCCGAACGGATTGTGGCGCTTCACGACTTCAGCGCGCTGTTTCTTGTTTCTGGTGCTTTGGAATCGCACTACTGAGCACAAGTAACTAGAAACCAGCTACATTAAGCTAACGAGCCAACCTCGCCAACGAGCTAACCTAGCCAACCTTGCTAACCAGCTGCATCGCCTGGTCAAACAGTTCGTCGGGCGTGACCTTTGAGTTGTCGAGTACGATGGCGTCGTCGGCGAGCAGCAGGGGGCTGTCGAGGCGTTCGCGGTCTTCTTTGTCGCGCTGAAGCAGGTTGGCCTTGACTTCTTCGAAGGACACGCTGCCGGGGTTGGCGGCGTCCATTTCAGCAAAGCGGCGCTGGGCGCGCACGTCGGCGTCGGCGGTTACAAAGAGTTTGAGTTCGGCGTCGGGAAAGACCACGGTTCCGATGTCGCGGCCGTCCATGACGACGCTGTGGCTGCGGCCCATGGCCTGCTGCTGGGCCACCAGGCGGCGGCGCACCGGCACTAGCGAGGATACGGCGCTCACGACACGGCTGACGTCCATGCTCCGAATGGCGTCTTCGACGTCTTCGCCGTTGAGGATGGCCCGGTTCCGCCCCTGCGCGTCGCGCGCGAATCCGAGGTGAATTTGGTCGAGCGAGGCGTTGATGGCGA
>JBIPMA010000010.1:0-10947 GCA_044369335.1 Schleiferiaceae bacterium
CATCGGAATCGAGCCCAATCCCACGCGCTTCAACGCCTTGCGCGACGGAAGCAGTCCGTCGGGCGACCAGTAGGCGTCAGCCTTAATCCGGCGAAGGGCCCGGGGGACGGAGCGCTCGTTCCAAAGCTTCCAGAGCCAAGGATGGCGTGCGGGCAAGCCCACCACGTGCTTGACCGCGCTGGGGTACGCAAAGCCGTCGACGTGGCGGTCAAAAAAAAGATGAACTTCCCAACCGGGGGTGGCGCACAGCCGTTCGAGCAGCCTGTGGCTGTACCAACCCGTGCCTTCGAGCGCCCCGGGCAGCAGCCATCGGGCGTTCACGGCAAGGCGAAAGGGACGGGGGTCGTGGGGCATCCCGCCAAAAGTATGACCTTTGCGCCATGCCGTATTCATGGTCCGCCCTTTCTAAATCGTGGAAGCTTTTGCTGCGCCGGTCGACGCTGGTCTTGGCGCTCAAAGTTGCTGGAGCACTTGCTGGCTACGGGTTTGCCTATGTGGCCCTTCGCCGCCTCGGCGCCGGGAACTACGGCTACTTTGAGTTGGCCTTTACCGTGCTCAGCATTTTATCGGTGCTTGCCAAGTGGGGCCTGGACGGGCTGCTGCTGCGCGAAATCCCAGCATTAAACGCCTCAGAAGGCCGTACGCTTACCCGCCAAGCGATGTGGGCGTCGATGCTCGGATCGTTGGTTCTTGCCGGAGGCTTGTGGCTTTCGGCGCCTTGGTTGGCTTCGGCCTACGGAGGCTACACCGGGCTCTGGCGGGCGACTGCCGTGGTGCTTCCGCTTTGGACCCTCGTTCAGGTTTGGTCTGAGGTGCGCCGTGCCCAGCACCGCTACCTCGGATTTGGCCTCCTTCAAAACAGCATTCTGCTCGGAATGGTGGCGGCGGTTGTAGCACTTTTTCCGTGGTTTTCGAACGTGGAGCGCGTGCTCTGGGGGCTTGCTGCATCTGCCGCGCTGCTTTTGGGCCGCGGGTGGCTCGATGTGCGGCCAATATCTCTGAAAAGCCTGTGGGTTTTTCGGGCTCCGGCCACCGCGATGTTCTTGACCGGAACCCTCTTCATGGTCATGACCTGGACCGACACCCTCATGCTGGGTTACTTTTTAGAGCCTGAGGACGTGGGTGCCTACCGCGTGGCCTTTAAAATCGGAACCCTCATCACCTTCGCCCAATTCGCCGTCAACGCTTCGCTGGGACCGCGGATTTCTGAACTGTGGTCCCGTGGCGACCGCGCGGAACTCCAGCGTGAGGTGCGCCGTGTCGCCCTTCTCAATTCCGCGTTGGGAGTGCCTGCCTTTGTCGGAATCACCGTCCTGGCGCCCTGGCTACTCAGCTTTTTTAGCCCCGATTTTGCCGAATATGCCGGAACGCTTCGCGTGCTCGCCCTCGGGCAGGTGGTCAATGCACTTTGCGGTCCGGTGATGTACCTACTCAATATGACCGGTCACGAGCAGTCTGCTCGCCGCACCATGACCGTGGCGTCGGTTGCCAACCTCGCCGCCAACTTCGCCCTCATTCCCTGGTTGGGTGTTGCGGGGGCAGCTTGGGCTACGTCCGGAACCATGATCCTCTGGAACGTCTGGGCCCTCGTCGCAGTCTACCGCAAGACCGGAATACGAACCCTCATTTTTGTGCGTTGAATTCGATGCTTGACGCTGTCCTCATAGGGGTTCCGAAGTCTGGAAGCACCACCCTGGCCGACTGGCTGCAGGCCCACCCGGGCGTGGCCATGGCGCGCATCAAGGAGCCTAATTTTTACGCAGCGGAGCTGGATCCGCAAACGTTTAGCGAAGCGTTTTTACGCGTTTCACCCGATGCAGGGGCCGATTACTGGGGCCAACCTGATCCCCTGCCGCAGCGCCACCAAGCATTTGTGCGCCGCCCAGAGGACTACGCCCGGCTCTGGTCGCATGCCCAACCTGGTCAACTTCGCGTTGAGGCTTCGACGAGCTACTTCTGGAGCCCGACCGCTGCACAGGCACTGCCCGCGGCCAACCCTTCTGTCACGGTGGTTGTCGTGCTGCGCAATCCCGTCGACCGCGCCTTTTCGCACTACCGCATGGCGCGTAAGTACGGCCTTGTATCGGGGAGCTTTCTCGACGAACTCGCAGCGGATGCGGCTCGGCCGGCTTTATGGGGTCAAAGTGAAAATTTCGTGGCGTTAAGCCGCTACGCAGACGCCTACCGGCGCTGGTCGGCATCGGGAATTCGTTTGCATACGTTTATGTACGAACAGGCCTTTGCGGAACCCGAAGTCTTCTGGAGCGAAGTACAGTCGGCGCTGGGCTTGGAAGCGATTCCGCTGCCGCACGCCGAAAAAGTCCATGCGGCCCACGACGTGCGTTGGCCCCAACTTGTGCACTTTGCCCAGCACCACCCCGTGGGGCGTTGGCTTAAGAACAGATTGCCCGAGGGCCTGCAGCAGCGCGCAAAGACGGCGACTGCGGCTACCGAGCCGCTTCGCCTAAGTCCCCAGGACCGCGCCACGGCATGGACCTACTTCGCCGACGATGTGGCTGAGCTCGAAGTGCTGCTCGGCAAAAACCTATCTTTGTGGACTTGATTTTGACCTAAACTATGGATCCCAGCTCGCAGAACCTCCTGCTTTTTTTGTTTCGCAACCGCAAGGCGCTGCTTATGGCTCCGCTCATCGCCGCCGTGGCGGCCGCCATCTTTTCGGGGCCGTGGTTTATCACTCCGCTGTACGAGTCGAGCGTAGTCGTGTTTCCGTCGACCACCAATTCGCCGTCGAAGGCGCTGCTTCCGCAAAACACCTACCAGGACGAGGACTTTTTGGAATTTGGAGCCGAAGAACAGGCCGAGCAGCTCCTTCAGGTGCTGTCGTCCGATGCGATTTTTGACACCATCACGACGCGCTTCAAGCTCATCGAGCACTACGACTTGGACCCGTCGAGCCCGACACTCCGCACCGACCTGCACGAGGAATTCAGCGATAAGATTTCGTTCGAGCGCACCCAATTTATGAGCGTGCGCATCAGCGTGCTTGATAAGGATCCGCAGATGGCTTCAGATATGGCCAACGCAATTGTCGACTTAGTGGATCGAGTTAAGAGCCGCATCCAGCGTGAACGCGCTGCGGTGGGACTGAACTTGGTCAAGAATGAGTACCAAAAAGTCCGTCAAGAACTTCGCGACATGGAGGACGAGATCAAAGCACTGCGCCGCAAAGGAGTGCACGAGTACGAAGGTCAGTCGATGGTCGTCTCAGAACAGTACGCCACAGCCATCGCCGAGGGGCGTAGCGAGAAGACCATCAAGCAGCTCAAGTCTGTCCTCGACACGCTGGCCAAGTACGGCGGACGCTACGTGGCCCTGCGCGACGAGCTTCACCTCATGAAAGAAGAAGAGGTAAAGATCAAGACCAAGCTCGACCAATCTCGCGTGGATGCCGAGCAAGTGCTTCCTGCTACTTTTCGCGTAAACGCCGCGGTTCCGGCCGACAAAAAGAAGTACCCCGTGCGCTGGCTGGTGGTCGTCGTTTCGGCCCTTTCAGCGTTTGTCGCAACGATGGTCGTTATTTTGGGCGCCAATACATGGAAGGAGCTCAAGGACAAGCTTCCGTCGTAAGCGGGCGCTTTGGCCTTTGGGCCGCGTTGGCGCTTACCGCAGTGACCGCTACGGCCGTCGCCATGGAGTGGTATGCCGTGGCGGCCGTTCCCTTCGCGGCGGCAGTCGTGCTTTGGGCGCTCTACCACGTCGAGAGTTTGCTCCTTGCGGTGGTGGCGATCACACCGTTGTCGGTTACACTTAAGGATTCCGATTTTAACCTCGGACTCAGCCTGCCCGGCGAAATTCTGCTCGCTGGCCTCACGTTTTTTGCGCTCATCCGCTTCCTTAACCAAGGCCGCCTACCGTGGCCCATCCTGAAGCAGCCGATCACATGGGTGATTCTGTCGCAGCTTGCGTGGATGGCGTTTACCGTCTTGTTCAGTGAAATGCCTTTGGTGAGCTTCAAAGCCGTGCTCAGTCGGGTCTGGTTCATCGTGCCTATGTACTTTATGCTGGGGACCGCGTTCGAGCGTCCGTGGGCGCGGAACCTTGTATTCCCCCTCTACGCGTTCAGCTTGGCCGTTGCGGCGCTGTGGACCTTGTACGTGCATTCCCAGTACGGATTCTCCAAAGAAACCTCAACATGGGTGATGTACCCCTTCTACAAGGAGCATACGGTCTACGGAATGGCGCTGGCCTTCATCTATCCATGGTCGATTTGGGCTGCCTGGCGCCCGCAAAGCTTGGTTTGGCGCTTTATCCACGTAGGTCTATGGACCCTGCTGACGGTTGCGTTGGTGTTTTCGTACACCCGAGCAGCCTGGCTGAGCCTGCTGGCCTCAGGCGCGGTGTACTTGGTATTTGCGTGGCGGATTTCCGCAAAGCAGATTCTGCTCATCGGAGTCCTTGGCCTCGCTGCACTTTGGGCGACTCAAGACCAGTGGATGCGCATTTTTACCAAGAACGATACAGTTTCGAGTGACAACTTTAGCGAGCACATTCAAAGTGCCTCCAACATTTCGACCGACGCATCCAACTTGGAACGCCTGAACCGTTGGGCCTCAGCCATTCGCATGTGGCAAGAGCGCCCCCACATGGGTTGGGGCCTCGGAACCTACCAGTTCCAGTACGCGCCCTTTCAGCATTCGTCGCAACTGACCATTATTTCGACCAACGCCGGAGATTTAGGCAATGCGCACTCCGAGTACATTGGGCCGCTCGCTGAACTGGGCTGGCCTGGTTTGCTTTTGGTTGTGGTGCTCATTGCTGCGCTTTATGCCACCGGTGTCAAAGCCTACCACCGAATGCAGCCAGGACGTGGCCGAACACTTCTTTTGCTGGCACTGCTTGGACTCACCACCTACTGGGTTCATGGGATCTTGAACAACTTTCTGGATATGGACAAAGGTGCCGTCCTCGTTTGGATGAGCGCGGCTATGGTGGCCTGGGCAGATCGGCATTCGCGAGCCAGCCTGTAGAACCGAACAATTTTAAATAGCAATTATAAAATTATTTAATAAATTGATATAGAGGAGAATGCGTTTTCTATTTTAGGACTCCTTAACCTAGAATTAACCTAAATGAAACGCAGAGCATCCTTTATTGCCTTTGTGGCGGCAGCCCTCCTGTCCGTGTCTGCCTACGCGCAGCGCACGGTTACCGGAACGGTTTCCGACGCATCCAACGGCGAAGGCCTACCCTCGGTATCCGTCCGAGTCAAAGGCACCAATGTTGCCGCAGTCACCAATTTTGATGGAAAGTATTCCATCTCAGCTGGCCAGAATGCGGTACTCGTATTTTCAGCCCTCGGCTACGCAGGCCAAGAGGTAACCGCAGCAAGTGCCGTGGTCAATGTCAAATTGCAGCCGCAATCAACCAAGCTTGACGACATTGTGGTCACTGCCGGTGGTGTCGAAAAGCAGCGCCGAGCATTGGGCTTTGGAGTTGAAGAAATCAAGGGCGCCTCTGTGAAAGCCTCGGGTGAATCCAACATCATCTCGGGACTTTCGGCTCGGGTGAGTGGGGTGCAGGTCACCAACTCTTCAGGTGCATCAGGAGCCGCATCCTACATTAAAATCCGCGGTAACGCCACCTTTACGTCAAGCGACAACCAGCCTCTGATCGTGGTGGACGGGGTGCCCATTGACAACTCAATGACCAACACCGAGGACCTTCGCAGCGGCGTTGCCTACTCAAACCGTGCGATGGACCTCAACCCAGACGACATCGAGAACATTTCGGTCCTTAAGGGTGGTGCAGCTGCCGCACTCTACGGAACCCGCGGTGCCAATGGTGTCATCCTTATTACCACCAAAAAAGGTTCGTACGGCCAAGCATTCCGCGTGGACGTTAATTCATCGATGGAAATTACGGAAGTCAATAAGTTACCCGCCCTTCAGTCGAAGTACGCCCAAGGACTGTTTGGTAGTTACGGTGGCGGAACTTCCACGCCCTTTTCATGGGGTGCGCCGCTTTCTGATTTGGGCTACGACGCCAACGGTAACATTGTGGCTGACCCCGCTGAGTTCGTAGGTCCTGCCGGCGTAACGCCGTACGACCAATACGCCTTCTTCAAGCGCGGTATGCGATTGAACAACTCAGTCACCGTTTCGGGAGGTTCAGATCGAGCTACCTACTACTTGTCAGTATCGAACTTGGCCGACGAAGGCATTATTCCGCTGAACCGATTTGACCGTACCACGGTGCGTATGACCGGATCAGCTCAGTTGACTTCAAAACTGAAGGCTACGGGTTCACTTGCCTATACCTCTTCAGGGGGTTACCGGATTCAGCAGGGTTCAAACATCTCAGGATTGATGCTGGGTCTGCTCCGTACTCCACCGAGCTTTGACAATAGTGCTGGCTATGAATTGGCTGACGGAACACAACGCAACTACCGCAATGGTGGAGGCTACGACAATCCTTACTGGACAGTGAACAAGAATCCCTTCCGGGACAAGGTTTCGCGCACCTTTGGATACGTTCAGTTGGACTACGCGGCAACCGACAAGCTTCTCATTAACTACCGCATGGGACTGGATGCGTACAGTGATGTCCGCACCCAGATCATGGCTAAAAACAGCCGTTCATTGCCTGTAGGTAGCATCACCAACGACACCTACAACTGGGAGGAACTCAACCAAGACCTCACAGCTCGCTACACCGACAAGTTTGGTGACATCGGTGTAAGCGCAATGGCTGGTCTGAACACCAACCAGCGTCAGCTTCGCAACATTTGGGGCTTTGGATCCGGACTCGTGATTCCCGACTTCTACAACATGTCGAATGCGACCAACCAACAGACTGGCGAGGGCTTAACCCGCCGCCGAATCTGGGGTATATACGGTGAAGGTACCGTCGACTACAAGAACTACTTGTTCTTGACCTTGACTGCCCGCCGCGACCAGGCATCGACGTTTGGTGACGTAAGTACTCCAATTCTGTACCCTTCAGCCAGCTTAGGTTTGGTCATGACCGACGCCTTGAATATTAAGAGCGATGTGCTAAGCTACTGGAAGCTTCGCGCCAGCCAAGCCAAAGTGGGTATCGAGCCGAGCTTTGCTTCAAACGCCACCTACTTCAACCGCACTTCAGTGGGTTCTGGTTGGGTAACCGGTTTGGACTTCCCCTTCATGGGCCAAACAGGCTTCACATACAGCAACACGCTGGGCAATCCTGGTTTGACGCCTGAATTCACTGTCACTACGGAATTCGGAACCGAGTTCCGCCTCTTTAAAGACCGCGTCAACGTTGATTTCACCTACTACAACCAAGAGTCACGAGACCTAATTATCGCAGTGCCCGTAGCAGGTTCAACCGGATTCACATCTGCATTCATCAATGCAGGTAGCATGTACAACCGCGGAATTGAAATTGTCGCTGGTGCTGACCTGATTAAGACCGACGACCTCACCTGGAATGCCGGAATTACCTACACCCGCAACCGAAACAAGGTTACTTCGCTCGCAGAAGGCGTGGATGTGATCTCGCTTCCATGGGGCTTTTTTGGTGCCAACCAGCGTTTGATGGTTGACCAGGCCTACGGTACGCTCTACGGCGACGACTGGCAGCGCAACGAAGCCGGAATTCCGTTGGTTGATGAAAACGGCTACCCTGTGTACAGCTCGACCGAAGTGGTTGTGGGCGACCCCAACCCCGACTTCTTGCTCGGTGTTAACAGCGACCTGCGCTACAAGAACTTCAGCTTCAACATGCTGTGGGACATTCGTCAAGGCGGTGACATCTGGAACGGAACCCGTGGAGCCCTGTACTACTTCGGTACCCACGGCGATACTGAGTTGATGACCGACAGCGAGGGCAACCAAGTAGAGCGCGGAGGTTCGTACGTCTGGTACGACGCGGTGAGCGGAACTAATGGAGTCTACGCTCCAGGTACCATTATCAACGACGTAGATGTGAGCGGCCAAGCCAACACAACCTCAATCCTTCACGACGTTGACAGCTACGCCCTAGGGCCCTTGAGCGGATTCACCGGTGCTTCACGTCCCTTTATTGAGGACGGAAGCTGGATTCGCCTCCGCCAAATTGGCGTGAGTTACACACTGCCTGAGAAGGCTTTGGCTGGCTCTGCCTTTAAAGGCCTAAGCTTTGGAGTGCAAGGTCGCAACTTGTGGTTGAGCACCCCGTATACCGGTGTAGACCCTGAGACCAACCTCTCTGGTGCGACGAACAGCCAAGGTGCTGATTACTTCAATATGCCCAACACCAAGGGCTACATCTTCACCCTGAAGGCCAACTTCTAACCGAATTCACATCATGAAAAAATTATTATTTATCCCCCTATTCGCGGCAGGAGTCTTAGCGACTTCGTGTTCAGACGAGTGGCTCGAGGCTTACAAGCTCGATCCGACCCGTCCGAGCGACGCTCCGATGAGCACTTTGCTGCCGTCGGCACAAGCTTCGTATGCATTTGTGCAAGGAGACGTGCTTCCGCGTCTTACCGGCATCTTTATGCAGCAAATGACAGGTATCGACCGCCAGTCACTTGCGCACAATCGCTATGCGCAAATCGGCGAAGGCGACTTTGATACGCCGTGGAACAATTCGTATGCAGGTGGTCTCTACGACCTCAAGCTCGTCATTGACAAAGCTGACGCCACAGACGCTCCAGCGTACCGCGGAGTTGCCAAAATCATGATGGCGATGTACCTCGGTACACTCACCGACCATTTTGGTGATATTCCGTACACGGAGTCCCTTCAAGGTGCTGAGAATTTCAAGCCAAAGTTTGATTCGCAGGAGTCGATCTATGGAGAGATTGCTCGCTTACTTCAAGAGGGTACTGCTGATTTGGACCTGCCAAGCAGCGTAGCTCCGAAGTCAGACGACTTGATTCACGGGGGTAACCTCACCAAGTGGAAGGCAACCGCCGCAGCCCTTGGTGCGCGCTACCTCAACCACTTGAGCAAGAAGTCGAGCTATGCACCAGCGAGCGTCATTGCTGCAGCTGATGCGGCCCTGGCTGTTGGCGCCTACACGCGCGTTCCGTTCCAGTCAGCGGCACAGAACCAGAATCCATGGCACCAGTTCACGGTGATTGAGCGCGACGGATACCTTTCGCAGCACGGAACCATGTTCAACATGATGCGTGCGAGCAACGATCCGCGTGTGTCGGTATACCGCTCTTCGGATTCTGCCTACCTGCCGTTCTATGGAGCTGCAACCGCGGACTTGCCGATTATCACGGACTATGAATTGATGTTCATCAAAGCTGAAGCATACCTCGCGTTGGGTTCAACCGCTGATGCACGAGCAAGCCTTGAAGCGGCTATTGCTGCCAATATGTCCTACCTCGGCGTAGATGCAGCGGCGGCTCAAGCCTACATCGCTGCGCTTCCCGCGGCGACGAACCTCGAGCTCGTGATGAACGAGAAGTACATCGCGATGTACACGCACGTCGAGTCATGGACGGACTGGCGCCGTACTGGGTTCCCTGAAATTTCTGCGCCTTCTGGTGCAGTACCCTGAGAGCGAGTACCTCTACAATTCAGCGAACGTTCCGATGCCAATGAATTCAACTCCTGCTGAAAAGTTTGGGGTTGATGCAACGTACCGCCTCTGGTGGGATAAGAACTAAGGCTATACTTGGGTTTTTAGGCCCCGCCGGCGACGGCGGGGCTTTTTTATTGTGAATTTTAGAATTATGATTTTTTATGCAGACTATAAGTTGAATGAATATTTTGCCTACTTTGCAACAACCTTAACAATTCATTAACACTTATGAAACGCAGAGCATCTTTTCTTGCCTTCGTTGCAGCGGCCCTTCTGTCCGTGTCTGCTTTTGCGCAGCGCACGGTGTCCGGAACGGTAACCGACGCAGCAAATGGCGAAGGCCTCCCCTCGGTATCAGTCCGAGTTAAAGGCACCAACAATGCCGCAGTGACCAACTTTGATGGAAAGTATTCCATCACAGCTGGACAAAATGCAGTATTGGTTTTTTCAGCCCTTGGCTATTCGTCCCAAGAAGTTACCGCTTCAGGGGCCGTGGTCAATGTGTCCTTGTCGGAATCCACCAGCAAACTTGACGAAGTTGTCGTGACCGCCCTTGGCATCACGCGCGACAAGAAAACGGTGGGCTACGCCGTGCAAGAGGTTGGTGGTGCCGAAGTGACCAAAGTGAAGGATGCCAACTTTATGGCATCACTTTCAGGTAAGGTCGCAGGGGTTACCATTCGCCAGTCAGGTACGATGGGTGGATCATCGAACGTCGTCGTTCGTGGATACAAATCGCTGACGGGTAACAACCAAGCCCTTTTTGTCGTCGACGGGATTCCGATTTCAAACGACGCCTACAACACAGGCAACCAGCGTACGGGCCGAGGAGGTTACGACTACGGTAACGCTGCGATGGACGTCAACCCTGAAGACATCGATAAGATTACGGTCCTAAAAGGTGCTGCCGCAACGGCGCTCTACGGTTCACGTGCTGCGAACGGAGTGGTGCTTATCACTACCAAGAAGGGCGCGGCTCGCAAAGGCCTTGGCGTAACTATTTCAAGTGGTGTTACCGTGGGTAGCATCAACCCTGACACATTTGTGCGCTACCAGAAGTCATACGGTCCAGGTTACGGTTCCTACTACGGAAACACGGATACCATTAATGGTTACTACACCGACTACCGCATGTACGACTACGACTACGACGGTGACGGCAACGTGGACATGGTTACTCCGATGGAAGAAGACGCTTCATTTGGTATGAAGTTCGATCCCAACCTCAATGTCTACACGTGGGAATCAGTCTACGAAGGCCTTCCCGGCTACGGTAAGAAGTTTCCGTTTGTTGCGGGCGCCAACGACCCAACTACATTCTGGGAGAACTCTACGACGTTCAACAACAGCGTAGCAATTGACGGAGGCAGCGACAACGGTTCATTCCGTATGAGCGCCACGAAGTTTGACATGAAAGGTATTCAA
>JBIPMA010000181.1:0-3031 GCA_044369335.1 Schleiferiaceae bacterium
AGCACTGTATACGCGGCCGTCCGTCATCGGATCGGCGTAGCCCGACGGTGGCTCGCCTCCTCCGAGTTGCATAAACATGCCTTGTGGATAGGCCTCACGACGGGCAAGCACGCCGTTGTGGTAGGCCCCGGCGACCAGCACGTCTTCGTTCCACGCCTGACCCAAGGCCCAAAATTCAGTTGCCTGAATTCCAACCATGCGCACGGCCGGCTGTGACTGCACAAAATCTGTGCTTTCGTAAATTCCGCCGTCGGTTGAAATCCAAGTGGTTACCCCTCCAGACGGGTTGGGAAAAACACGAAAATCTTGCATGTCCACGTGCATTCGAATGCTGTCTGCGGCATAGCCTGCCATGGCGACGGCTGTTGCGCCTCCGTCGGTGGACTTCCACAGGCTCAGCCCCCCGATTAGCAGCTCGTCAGGATTGGTCGGATGAACTGCTAACGCGCAATTGTAAAATCCCTGGTGGTACGTCCATCCCGGAGCGCCAATCGCGGTATTGGGCGTAGCTGAACCGTACGGCGCTCCCGTTGTGCCCCGAGGTAGGGTCCACGTTGTGCCCCGATCAATGGAACGGTAGATTCCGATGAATCCGTTGTCCCCCGGCTTGGAGTCCCCGATGAGGTAGGCATAGACGCGGTTGGTGTCCGCAGGAGTGACCGCGATGCGCCCACCAAGGTCCGCACGGCTGGGGTGGGTGCTTTGGTACCAACCATTGGTGGCCGCTGTAAACCCGATACCATGGTTGCGCGAGGTGTAAAATACCGCACGCTCTTGGCCTGAGCCCGCGAGTGCATAGACGGTGCGGCCCGGGGTTCCGCCCGGCATGAATTTCACGTCATAAGTTGGTTGCGCGAGCACTGTCGTCCAGGTCGCCCCGCGATTCCCGCTCCGCAACAATCCCGTTTGCGTGGCAGCATAGATGAGGTTGGTATCGTGGGCGGCCACCATCAACTCATTGGGGTTCAGGCCTGACGACTGCCGAACAACTGTCCATGTTGCCCCACCGTCCACCGAACGGTAAATGGCCTCGTAAGTCGCCGCATATACTCCTTGACCGTCAAGTGGATTGCCAGCCAACGCTTGAATTCCGCCCGAAAAAGGAACATTCAAGGCGGTCAGCGTCCAGCTCAAGCCTTGGTCAACAGAGCGGTATACTTGACCAGGCTCAGTGCCGGCGTAAAGAACACTTCCCCCAGCCAGCGCAAGGGTATAGATGTTGGCGTGTTCGCCTGAAGGGACGTTGAGCCCGTCGCGCACATAGGTTGGGCCTATGGCCGTCCAGGTTCCGAGGCCTTCGGACTCGCCAACGTGCCCCGTAGATTCTGACAGCGCGGCCCACACCCGATTGTGCCGAACCCACGCCCTCAAATACCGGTCGGCATAGGTCGTTGCCGCATCTGGATTCTTCTTTTGAAACTGTTCGTAGGTCTGCTGAACCCGCACCACAGAGGCCGCATCAACCGCCGTCCAGGGCTGGGCCCAAAGCAATTGTTCCCACTCTGGCTGGGCCACAGATGGCTTTAGTGGAATCCACGATTGCGCCCACATTGGCACCACACCAATGAACAACAAAACGAACACGATAGTGGCAGAACGAAGCATCGTGTCAAAAATAGGTAAATACCCTGCTCACACTCAATGTGGAGGGCTTCCAGTACAGCCCTCAATAGATGGTTAACGTTTATCTTAGTGGATTCACGGCGTCCGCGCCCTTTTTCAACTGCGCTGTACTCACATCCGAAGCCTGCGCTCAACCTAAACTGATGCGCAAGCTCTACTCTTCACTGTTCGTCATTGCCGCAACGGCTGCGATGGCCCAAAGCCTCCAGTTCAACTTTGAATCTGCCACCGCAGGCATGGTGGGCTACGACGGGGCGACGTTCACGATCGTTCCGAACCCCAGTACCACCGGAAACAGCAGCGCCAACGTGGCCAAAATTGTCAAAGTCAATGTGGCTGACCAGTGGGCCGGAGGCAAAATCACGGGCGTAACCTCGCTCGACTTTTCGGCGGCAAGCACCAGCGTGCTTTCAATGGACGTCTACACGACCGAGCCCGTCGGAACGGTCATCAAAATCAAGCTCGAGGCTCCGTACACCGGCGAAGTCGATGCCGTGACCACCGTATCGGGCGCTTGGCACACCCTATTGTTTGACTTTGGCATCCCTGCCTGCACGGGCAGCGCCGACCTCGTCATCATGCCGCAGCCGTTCACCAACGGTGGCGGAACCACGTTCTACGTCGACAACATCCAGCAAATCGCGGGCGGAATCGCAACCCCACTCGCCGGACTGCCCATCACCTTTGAAGCAGGGGCAACCACCGACCACTTTTTTAGCTTCGAAAGCGCGATCCTGTCGGTAGTCGCGAATCCGCACCAGAACTCGGGCAACACCAGCGCGAACGTGGCCAAGCTCGTGCGCCACCGCGGCGCCCCATTCGGCGGAAGCAAAGTAACCTTCACCAACCCGATCGACTTCGGGACCCACACGGTGCTCACAATGAAGGTCTGGACCTCAGCCCCCATCGGAACCAACGTCACCCTCAAAACAGAGAAGCCCTTTTGGGGCGTCGAACGCAGTGTGCAAACCACCAAAACGGGCGAGTGGGAAACCCTTTCATTCGATTTTGCCGGCTCACTGAGCGACATGCCCACGTTGACCTTCTTGTTTGACTTTGCGGCGGGCAGCACCAACGTCGGAGACGGTTCCGCCAACTCCACCTTCTTCTTTGACGACGTGAAGTACGCGGCGATTCCGCTTTCAAGTGACGAATTGGCCTTGCTCAATGCGCTGCGCGTAACGCCCAACCCCACCTTGGACCGCTGGACTTTTAGCGCGGGCATGCCCGTTCGCATCGAGCTTTGCGACCTTCAGGGCAAAGTACTTGCCGTAGCCGAGGGCACAGAGAATGTGGTCGTGGACGCCGCCAACCTGCCGTCCGGCATCTACATTGCGCGCATTCATTCTGGCGAAACCGTGGTTTCGCAGCGCGTAGCTAAACACTAACTATGCCGGTGGAAGTAGCC
>JBIPMA010000240.1:0-3030 GCA_044369335.1 Schleiferiaceae bacterium
CTCAACCCCCCCCCCTGGCGGGGTTACAAGTTTGGGGGGGGGGGGGGTTGGGGGTGAGGGTTGAGAGGGTCAAAATTTGAGCCGCTGCCGCGCTATCGGTCACACGCGCGTCTCGGCGGTGGCCGATTAGTGCCGCCGAAGTAAACTGCGCAAACCACCGCCAAGCTCACTTACAAGTGCAAATGGACAACGCCAACCACAACACGCTCGCGTCCCTCAGTTGGGAGATCGCCGACGATGCCCGCCGCGACCGACAGTCCGCCCTTCCGTCACGCGCGACACGTACGGTATTCGCGTGAAACTAGTTCGCAACACGGGTGCTGACCGCGTAGCCGACTTGATCCGGCCGTTACTCGAGCACGGCGGGCAACTGGACGCCGTCACACCCGCGCTGTCGCTTTTCGCAGCGTCCCATCTGATCTCCGGTGGTCACCGGGCCGAACGGTGCCGGCTAGTTCTCCCGGACAACCTTCCGGCGACGCAACTCCTCGGCTCGGCAGCAGACCGCCCGTCCCGGAACCAGCTTCAGTTGCGCTGGCTAGCAGCCAACGTCCGCGAGTGGATCGACGCAAAGGCTGAGATACGGCACGTGCCTGGCGCGGTACCGCAAGGGACGCTGGTTATCCGTGACGAGTCCGCCCAACCTGTGGGGGCGTTCCTGGGCTCCCTCGCACTGACCACGGACGGTCTTGGCCTGACTCCGGGCAACCCGCTTAGCCTGATTCAGGCTTCCGAAACACCCGAGGAGGCCCTGCTGTTAAGCCAGTGGTTCGAGGCGCAGTGGTCAGGTCTTCCGAACGAGCCCGGCGCAAAGGCGTCGGTCATCGAAGCGCTTAATCAGATCGCGCGCCACCGCGACCCGCACCTTGCCTACGCACTCGTTCTCCACCATCTGTTCGCCAGCCGCGGCGACGAGCTCGATGAAGAACAGATCGTCAAGTCGGCAACTGGCATCCGCAACACTGTCGTCTGGAAAAAGCTCTACAAGTTCCAGCGCGATGGCGTGGTAGGTGCCATCGACAAACTCAACCGCTTCGGCGGCTGCATCATCGCCGACAGCGTGGGCCTCGGAAAGACCTTCGAAGCGCTCGCCATCATCAAGTACCACGAGCTGCGCAACGACCGGGTGCTGGTGCTCTGCCCCAAACGCTTGCGCGACAATTGGACGCTCTACAAGGCAAACGACCGCCGTAATGTCTTAGCTGCTGATCGTTTCAACTACGACGTCCTGAACCATACCGACCTGTCGCGCGATGGTGGACTTTCGGGTGACATTGATCTCTCCCATGTGAACTGGGGCAACTACGATCTAGTCGTCATCGACGAGTCGCACAACTTCCGCAACAAGAAGACGCCCCAAGCGGGCGGGGAAACGCGCTACGACCGGCTGATGCGCAAGATTATTCGGGAGGGGGTCAAGACGCGCGTACTGATGCTCTCGGCCACGCCGGTTAACAACCGCCTGGCCGACCTACGCAACCAGATCGCTTTCGCGACCGAGGGCGATGATACGGCGCTGATTGATCACGGCATCAGCAGTATCGACGCGACCACGCGGCTCGCACAAAAGCAGTTCAATCGCTGGCTTGACCTCGACGATGCCGAGCGCACGCCCTCCCGTCTGATCGAAATGCTTGGTTTCGACTACTTCACCTTGCTCGACCTGCTCACGATCGCCCGTTCTCGCCGCCACATCGAGAAGTACTACGGCACCAAGGAGACTGGCCGCTTCCCGGAGCGGCTCAAGCCCATCAATATCAAGGCCGACGTAGACCGCGCCGGGGCCTTCCCGCCTATTGCAAACATCAACCACGAGATTCGCCGTCTTCACCTCGCCTCGTATGCGCCCCTGCGTTACGTGTTGCCGCACAAGCAGGAGGCCTATGACCGCAAGTACAGCACGCAGGTCAAGGGTGGCACCGGATTCTTCCGCCAGGTGGATCGCGAGGAGAGCCTGATCCACCTGCTGCGCGTCAACGTCCTCAAGCGCATGGAGAGCGCCGTGCCTTCGTTCGCACTCACCGTTCAGCGCCAGCTCCGCGACGTGGAGGCAACGCTGACGCGCATCGAGGCGCAGACAGCCGAGTTGGAGGAGCTCGAGCTGTCGATTGACGATTTGGACCTCGACGATCCGGCCTTCGAGAGCCTCGTCGTGGGCCGTAAGGTCAAAGTGCTACTGAAAGACGTGGACCTTGTGCGCTGGAAACAGGATCTGATCGAGGACCGCAACCGGCTGGCCACGCTAGTTTCCGCTGCTCGGCAGGTGGATGCCGCTCGCGACGCTAAACTCATCGCCCTGCGCGAAGTGATTGCGCACAAGTGCCGCCACCCCATCAATCCCGGCAACCGCAAGGTGATTGTCTTCACCGCGTTTGCCGACACCGCGCGCTACTTGTACGAGCAGCTCTCACCGTGGGCAAAAACAACCCTCGGTGTGGACTCGGCGCTGGTCACGGGCGCGGGCAGCAACCAGACGACGCTGCCCCGACTGCGCAAGGACCTCGCTTCGATCCTTACGGCCTTTGCGCCACGCGCGAAAGAACGTCATGAGGAGTTCGCTGCCGACGGAGACCTCGATCTGCTGATCGCCACGGACTGCATCTCCGAGGGCCAGAATCTGCAGGATTGCGACTGGCTGATCAACTACGACATCCACTGGAACCCGGTGCGCATCATCCAGCGCTTTGGACGCATCGACCGCCTCGGGTCGCCCAACGAGCGCATCCAGCTGGTCAACTTCTGGCCCAACATGGAGTTGGAGGAATACATCAACCTGGAACAGCGGGTGAGCGGCCGAATGGTATTGCTCGATATCTCCGCCACCGGCGAGGAGAACCTGATCGAGCAGCAGTCGGGTAATCCCATGAACGACCTCGAGTATCGGCGCAAGCAGTTGCTCAAGTTGCAGGATGCAGTCATCGATCTCGAGGACCTCTCCACCGGCGTCTCCATCGCAGACCTCACGCTCACAGACTTCCGGATCGATCTCGCCGAGTATGTGCGTGCGAATGCGGGAGCGCTCGAGGCGCT
>JBIPMA010000011.1:0-10932 GCA_044369335.1 Schleiferiaceae bacterium
GGGATTTGGGGTCGCAATGCTGGGGTGCTACCTGAAGTGAATGCGAGCCAAGGCGAGGCCCGTGACTTGAGCGCATTGCCGATTTACATCGACGATGGTGGAGATGGAATGATTCACGCGGATGATGCAGTCTACTTTCTGGGCCAGGCTCCGCACGTGTGGAACTATGATGCAAGCATGCAGCGCTGGATTCGCACGACCCATCCGTATTCAGACCAGCAGGTGTACTTCATAACTACTACTGAGGGCGGAACCCTCATGCCGACCTATGCCCCCACCGTATCAGCGCCTCAATTTACCGACCGCCATACGCATGTGGCGTGGCACGAGCTCGACTTGGTGAACCTCGTCGGAAGCGGCCGAATGTGGATGGGTGAAAGTTTTGACTATACGCTTTCGCGAACGATAGACCTCGGGCTCGGGCAATTGGACGCTCAATCCACTGCGCGATTCATGCTTTCGGCTGCGGGTCGAACCACGGTCTTTGGGCCCAAGTTAGAGTTGCGCACCGGCCAAGGATTTGTTGGTGCACTGAGTTTTCAAACAGTATCCGGTGTAAGTGGAGATACCTACGCACGCTGGACGAGCCAAGCATGGAATCAAGTAGGAAGCACCACCCCGTGGGGATCAGTGAACCTCACGTTAGAACGCAGCGCAAACCCATCCGCTTCGGCGTGGCTCGACGCGGTATCCGTGTACGCCGACGCGCCGATGGTCTACCAAGGGGGTATGCGGAGCTTTCGGTTTGAACCGAACACGCAGGGGAGGTCCTTGCCCGTTCCACCTGCGGGTACACGGGTATGGCGCACTGGTGTTCAAAATTATTCCCTTGAGGTCGCTGAGGTTTCTCTAGGCACGCAGCCCCTGCTCGAACCTGGCGTGGGGCATACCATTTGGTACTTTACTCCGGAGTCTGCACTAACGCCCCAATTGGGTTCGATAGTTCCGAACCAAAACCTGCACAGTTTGGCTGCAGTAGACTATGTCATCTACAGTCCTGCGGAGTTTATTTCTGCTGCAGAGCGCCTGGCGGCCAAGCACCGAGCGGACGGGCTTAGGGTCGAAGTCATTGATGTTGCTCAAGTGTACCGTGAATTTTCGGGTGGTGTCCAGGACATTATGGGGCTTCGCAATCTGCTCCGCATGCTGTGGACCCGCGGTTCTGATTCGTCGAACCTTAGGTATGTCCTGCTCTTTGGAGACGCATCCTACGACTACAAGGGCACTATCAATCCCAATCAGAATTGGGTACCGGCCTACCAGTCGCCGTCGAGTATGGCCATTAAAACATCCTTTGTGTCGGATGACTTTTTTGGGTTCCTAGACGACGGCGAGGGCGGATTTTTGGGATTGACCGACCTCGACTTGGGCATTGGACGTTTGCCCGTTAATTCCGCCGAAGAGGCCGAGGCACTAGTTGAGAAACTGCTTCGCTATGCGGATCCAGCTCAATCCTTGGGTCCCTGGAGGCAAAAATTGGATTTTGTGTCCGACGATGTCGACGTGGATTGGGAACAAATTCTCACGCTGATATCAGACCGAATTGCGGTACGGGTAGACAGTGTCTATCCGCAGTTCAACGTCAATAAACTCTATGCGGACGCCTACCTGCAGGTTTCAAGTGCGGGTAACCAATCTTACCCCAAGCTTCGCGAGGATTTGCTTCGCTCGATTCAAGAGGGGAACCTGATCACGACGTATATGGGGCACGGCGGAGAAGTGAATTGGGCCAGTGAGGATATTTTGCAGCTCGAAGACTGCAAGTCGTTTACGAACGGAGCGAAGCTTCCGCTCTTTATCACGGTGACCTGCGAATTTTCGCGCTACGACGACCCCTCGCGTACCTCTGCGGGCGAGCACCTGATTACAAATCCAAATGGCGGAGCCGTGGCCATGCTCACCACGACGCGCGCTGTCTTTGTGGGTGGAGCCACCTTGCTTACAGACTCCATTTTTAACCAAGTCCTCGAGCGCGAACAAGGGCGCTTTAAGACCTTCGGACAAATTATCCGTAGCGCAAAAAATTCGGTGCAAACCTCAGACAAGCTAAGGTTTACCCTGCTCGGAGACCCCGCGATGCGTTTGAACGGCCCCGAACAGCAGATTTTATTTGATTCCATTGAGGTATTTCGTCCGACAACTCAAGCCTGGGATCCCTCAGACAGCCTGCGTGCACTGGACTTGGTGCGAATCAGAGGGCGAGTCACTGGCGAGTCCGGCGCCACAGATACTTCGTTTGACGGAAGCGTGCGCATTCAGCTCTTTGATAAGAGCCAACTCAAGACGATGCTCGACAACGACAATGTCGGCTACCAAACGGCTTATGCGTTTCGAAACCAGCGCGCCTACCAAGGCACCGTGGATGTGGAATCGGGCAGCTTTACCGCAGAATGGCGAATGCCACTTGATTTGGTACTGGATTGGGGTCGAGGCAAGTTGTCTGCCTATGCGGCGACGAACCAGCGGGATGCAGCCGGGGCGACCCAGCGCGTATTCCTTGGGGATTTAGCTCCGGATGCGCCACTTGATGCCACGGGTCCGGCGATTCGAGTATATATGGACGACACCAGTTTCGCTTCCGGCGGAATCACCGGTCCGAATCCAGTAGGTCTGGTTCGGTTGGTGGATCCCAACGGAATCAACGCCTTGGGAACGGGAATTGGCCACGACCTCGTCGGCTTTTTGGACGAGGACTGGAGCACACCGCTCGTTATGAATGATCGCTACCAAGCCGATCCAAATACCTACCAGCGCGGAACGGCGACGTGGCCGTTCCAAAATCTGTCCGACGGACCGCACCGATTTACGGTTCGAGCTTGGGACACCTACAATAATCCAAGCCAGTCGAGCGTTGACTTTACCGTGGTTTCGCGCGCACAACTTCAACTAGGGGCCGTCCGGCTCTTTCCCAATCCAAGTCCCGGGACCGTCCACTGGCAGGTCGAGCACAACGCGTCGGGCGACAGCCTTGCCGCGTACTGGTCGGTGAGCGACGGATCCGGCCGCGTGGTTTGGGCGCAGCAGTGGTCGGGACTAGCGACGTCTTCGGTGCTCACGGCTCCGGATTGGTTCGGAACAGACCCTAGCGGCCGCCCCCTACCCAACGGTTGGTATACTGCACATGTAGTAGTGGTGCGCCCGAGCGACGGTCAGGTGGTGCGCGAAGCCGAACGATTAATCCTTTTACGCCCCTAGGGCGCACCTATATTTGCTCTTTACTATGAAGAATTCCATTATCGCAGGCATTGGCCTCTTCACGTTGAGTGGCATGAGCGCCGCTGCACAGACCTTTTACGACCGACTTGAGGAGCTCAACGTGGTGACCACCGCGATGCCCATGCTCAACATCGGCCCCGATGCGCGGTCGGGCGGAATGGCCAACGTCGGCGTCGGCTTGAGCCCTGATGCCAACGCCATTTTTTGGAATCCCGCCAAGCTTGCGTTTGTGGGCAAAGGCACAACCTACGGCGGCCTATCCTACACGCCGTGGCTTCGCCGCTTGGTTCCAGATGTTGAACTCATGTTTGCTAATGTCGCTGCGGGCGTCGGCGAGCGGGGCGGAATCGGCGCCAGCTTACGGTACTTTTCACTCGGCGAAATCACGTTCCGCAACGAGCAGGGAGAAGAGCAGGGTACCTACCGTCCCTACGAGATGTCGCTTGATGTGGCCTATGCCCTCCAACTCTCCGACCATTTTTCAGGTGGGGTTTCGCTTCGCTACGCACTTTCAGACCTCGCCCAAGGCCAGGTTGTTGGCGGGCAGTTGACCAAAGTTGGGCAAACAGTGGCTACTGACGTGAGCATGTTTTACCAAGGTGACGAATTCAGCATGCAAGACGGCCAGCGCGGCCAATGGGTGGGTGGACTTACCCTTTCGAATATTGGTGCTAAAATTCGCTACAGCGAGAGCGGTGCGGCGGACTTTATTCCGACCAACCTACGCGGTGGGGCAGGGTTTAACTGGACCCTTGACAAGTACAACCGCGTCAGCATTTTAACGGACGTGAATAAGTTGCTGGTTCCGACCCAACCCACACGTGATTTGCTTGATGCCGACAACGACGGAGATCGAACTGAGATCATTGCAGGTAAAGACGACAATGTTGGTGTAATTGCTGGCATTATTCAGTCGTGGGACCCCTCTGCAAAGCCTGATGGGTTTAAGGAACTGATGCGTGAATTCATGGTGAACGTCGGAACGGAGTACTGGTACAACGAGCAGTTTGCCGTGCGTGCCGGATACCAGCACGAGGATGTCACCAAGGGCAATCGCCGCTTCTTTACTATGGGATTTGGAATCCGCTACAACCTCATTGGTTTGGACTTTGCCTACCTTTTTCCGGCGGACCAAACAGTGCGTTCTCCGCTCGAGAATACCATTCGCTTCAGTGCTTTGGTGGATTTGAACCAAATCATGAAGTAAGGGGTTAGTGTAGAAAATACGGATTCGAGTTACGCATTCGGAACCTACTTTTGCACCGCGCATTTAGGCGCTGATTCACTATGGCAAAAAAGAAGCTCACCAAAGAGGTATACCTCAAGTGGTACGAAGACATGCTCTTCTGGCGCAAATTTGAGGACATGACCTCAGCGCTCTACATCCAGCAGAAGATCCGCGGATTCCTACACCTGTACAACGGTCAAGAGGCCGTTCTTGCGGGATCACTTTTGGCTATGGAGCAGGGAGATAAAATGATCACTGCCTACCGTAACCACGTTCAGCCCATCGGACTAGGTGTGGACCCACGCAAAATCATGGCTGAGCTGCTCGGTAAGGTGACCGGTACCTCGCGCGGTAAGGGCGGATCAATGCACATGTTCTCTAAGGAGCACAACTTTTTTGGCGGTCACGGAATCGTGGGCGGTCAAATTCCGCTCGGAGCCGGCATGGCGTTTGCCGACAAGTACCTCGGTAAGAAGCACGTTACCCTCTGTTACATGGGCGATGGCGCGGTGCGCCAGGGTTCGCTGCACGAAACCTTTAACATGGCAATGCTTTGGAAGCTTCCGGTGGTATTCATCGTGGAGAACAATGGCTACGCCATGGGAACTTCGGTAGAGCGCACGGCGAACCACACCGACATCTACAAGTTGGGATTGGGCTACGAAATGCCTTGTGCACCCGTAGAAGGAATGGATCCTGCGGTCGTGTACGACGCGGTTTACGAAGCCGTAGAGCGCGCTCGTCGTGGTGAAGGTCCAAGCTTCCTCGAAATTCGCACCTACCGCTACAAGGGCCACTCAATGTCTGATGCCCAGCACTACCGCACGAAAGACGAGGTGGCTGAATACCAGAAAATCGATCCTATTCTCACAGCCAAAGAAGTGATTGTGAAGAAAAAATGGGCTTCTGACGCTGAAATTGAGGCCATCGATGCGCGCGTCAAAGAACTCGTCGCTGAATGCGTTCAATTTGCCGAGGAATCTCCGTACCCGTCTGCCGAAGAGCTTTGGCAGCACGTATACGTGGACCAAGATTACCCGTTTATTACCGAATAAGATATGGCCTTAGTTATTACAATGCCCCGCTTGAGCGACACGATGACCGAAGGAGTCGTCGCGAAGTGGCATGCCAAATTGGGCGACACCATTAGTGAGGGTATGCTCCTCGCAGAAATTGAAACTGACAAGGCGACCATGGACTTCGAAGCCTTTCCGGGCCAAGAGGGTGTGCTTTTGCACATCGGGGTTCAAGAGGGCCAGACGGCACCTGTTGATGCTATTTTGGCAATCTTGGGTGCGGCAGGCGAAGACGTATCTGGGTTGCTTTCGGGCGGAACCGCGGCGGCTCCCGCCCCCGCAGCTGCACCTGTACCCGCTCCTGCCACTCAGGCGGTACCAGCACCTGCGGTTGTTGAGGCTACTGTTGTGGCTCCGGCACCAGCGCCTGCTACCGAGGTGGTTGCCTCAAGTGATGGTCGTGTAAAGGCTTCACCCTTGGCCCGCTCGCTCGCAAGCGACTTGGGCGTTAACCTCGCTGGAATTCAAGGCACGGGCGACGGAGGTCGCATCACTAAGCGCGATGTCGAACTTGCTGCAGCTTCACCTGCCACGGCCGCAGCTGCCGGTGCAGCACAGGCTGCTGTGAGCTACCCGAGCTCTGGACATACTGATACTCCGGTATCCCAAATGCGCAAGACAATCGCCAAGCGCTTGGCGGAGTCGAAGTTCACTGCACCGCACTTTTACCTGACGGTTGCCGTAGACATGTCTGCAGCATCGGCGGCTCGTGCTGAAATTAATTCCGCCGGAGACGTCAAGATTTCATTCAACGATCTAGTGGTGAAGTCGGTAGCTAAAGCACTTAAGAAGCATCCGGCGGTTAATTCCGCATGGATGGGTGATTTTGTGCGCACCAACTATGACGTTCACATCGGTGTAGCCGTCGCGGTTGAAGACGGACTATTGGTTCCTGTAGTTCGCCATGCCGACGCAAAGGGTCTCGCTGAAATTTCGTCAGAAGTGCGTTCGTTCGCACAAAAAGCGAAGGATAAGAAGCTCCAGCCCAGCGATTGGGCGGGTAACACCTTTACGATCTCGAATCTTGGAATGTTTGGCATTGAAGAATTCACGGCCATCCTCAATCCACCCGACGCGGCCATCTTGGCTGTGGGCGGCATCCAAGAGGTTCCAGTCGTCAAGAATGGAGCAGTTGTTCCAGGTCAGGTTATGAAAATGACCTTGAGTTGCGACCACCGTGTCATCGACGGAGCAACAGGTGCAGCGTTTTTGAACACTGTCAAGGGCTACCTCGAGCGGCCGTTGTCGCTGATTCTCTAAGGAGTTAAAGGGCGGCGCGGCCGCCCTTTTTTAGCCGCTATTGATAAAGTTAGAATGAATCTAAATACGCTCGCAAAGCGCAACCTCATTTGTACCTTGGACCAATGAACTTGTCGGAACTCGGCGTGGGCCAGAAAGCCTTGATTTTGCAGGCCCCTGTAGAGCTGCCGGTCAAGCTATTTGAAATGGGCTGCCTTCCGGGCGAAGAGGTGGAGCTCGTCTTTGCCGCTCCCTTTCGCGACCCCTTGTGCTTTCGCGTTCAAGGCACCTTGGTGAGCATGCGCCGCGAACTTGCAGAACTAATTCCAATTACCGAGCCTCATGTCGGCTAAGCGTGCACTAAGGGTAGCCCTAGTGGGGCGGCCGAACACGGGTAAGTCGTCACTCTTCAACCGACTCACCGGCCTCAACCAAAAGGTAGGGAACTATCCGGGTGTCACGATGGAAAAGCACGTGGGCCTCGCCAAAATTGGTGCGGGTGCATTAGCTGAGGTCATCGACCTACCCGGGGTATATAGTTTGCACCCTTCGTCGGATGATGAACGAGTGGTAATGCAGGCCCTCACCACCAATTCTGACGCTGAACGCTCAGATGTGGTTGTAGGCTTGGCAGACGGGACAAACCTCAAAACCTGCCTTTTTGTATTTACGCAGGTTCTAGACTTGGGATTTCCCGCAGTTCTTGCTGTGACCATGGTGGACGAAATGGAACGACGCGGAGCCCAACTCGATATTCCCGCGCTCGAAGCAGCACTGGGCGTGCGAGTGGTCCCCGTCAACAGCCGCACAGGGCTCGGGTTTGACCAACTCCAAGAGGCCATCCTTTCCGCAAAGCCAAGCACGCAAGGTCCATTCTTTCAGCCCGCCGGTGCTCACTTGCCCTGGCTTCACAAAAAGCAGGAATGCATTGGTGCGGGCTTGACGTACCGCGCCTGGCTCGATGGATTAAGTGATCCGGACTTCGCCGAAAGTGTGCGTGCCTCGGGTCGAAGCCCCGAACGCGCCCGTGCCGACGAAGCAATCCAGCGCTACCGCTGGGTAAACCAATGGCTGCGCAAGGTGTACCACTACGACCCGGTACGCGATCGCCGAGCAGCGGCTCGTTTTGACCGCATCGTCGTACATCCTATTTGGGGAAGTGTCTTTCTCTTTGGGGTGCTGTTCGTCCTCTTTCAAGCGCTTTTTTATGGGGCGTCCGTCCCAATGGATGCCATCGATGGCGGAATCGCTAATTTGGCCTCCTGGCTTCATGGGGTGCTTCCCAGCGGATTTCTCAACCACTTCATTACAAGTGGACTGCTCCCGGGTATTGCCGGAGTCTTGATCTTTTTGCCCCAAATTGCCCTGCTCTTTTTCTCGATCGCCTTGCTCGAAGAAACCGGCTACATGGCTCGGGTTGTCTTTATCATGGACCGCTTTATGCGGCCCTTTGGCCTGAGCGGTAAGTCGGTTGTTCCATTGGTGAGCGGAACCGCGTGCGCAATTCCGGCCGTGATGAGTACCCGAAACATGGAATCCGCCCGCGAGCGCTGGCTGGCCATTGCGGTAACACCCTTGATGACCTGCTCAGCGCGCCTCCCTGTGTACGCACTTATCATTGGCTTGGTTGTGCCCAACACACCGTGGCTTGGAATCAGCCTTCAAGGACTAACTCTTTTCGGGCTGTATGCATTGGGATTCGCCGCAGCCCTTGTGGGATCGGCGCTTCTGAACCGCATTGTTCCGCAGCAAAAAGGCGCACACTTTCTAATGGAAATGCCGCCCTACCGCATGCCCATTGCCCGAAACGTCGCCACCGCAGTATGGACTCGCTCGCGCTCGTTTGTGGTTGAGGCGGGAAAAATCATTGTCTCCATTAGCATCGTCCTTTGGTTTTTGGCGAACAGTGGTCCCAAAGGACTGCCCGACTTTAGCGCTAGCTACGAGCCTATGCCCATCGAAGAAAGCTACTTGGGGAGTATTGGCCGCGGAATTCAGCCCGCGCTGGCGCCCCTCGGTTACGATTGGAAGATTTCGGTGGCCATCGCTTCGTCGTTTGTGGCGCGCGAGGTCTTTGTCGGAACCATGGCTACACTATATAGTGTAGATGGCGACGACATTGCGCCCGTTCGCGCTCGGATGGCCGACGAAATCAACCCCAATACCGGCAAACCCTATTTCAATTTGGCGGTGGGAGTTTCGCTCCTCATCTTTTATGCATTCGCGCTTCAGTGCATGAGTACCCTTGCAGTAGTCGTCCGCGAAACCCGGAGTTGGCGATTTGCGATCGTTCAGTTTTCGGCCTATGCCGCGGTGGCCTACGCCGCCGCTTGGGTCGCCTTTTGCCTGATTTCGTACCTTACATTATAATATGACTGCAATTCTTCTTTGGACGGCATTTTGGTGGAGCGTGACCGCACTTGTGATGCGGGTCATTCCGCAGCCAGATTGTTCCCATACCTGTGGATGTTCACCCACACAATCCGTATGAAGCGATTTCTGATAACCGGAGCTTCTCGTGGGATTGGCCGCGAAACCGCATTGAGTTTGCTTGAAATGGGTCACGAGGTACATGCAACATCTCGGACTCATTGTAAATTGAACGGATGCACAACCTATACTTTGGACTATACTTCGACGGAATCTCGAACCCAGTTCAGTTCACAACTTAACGGTCTTATGTTCGACGGAGTGATTCTGAATGCGGGCGCATTAGTGAATCGGCCATTCCGGGAACTCGTCCCCTCAGATTTTGATTTAATGGCAGCTGCCAATTGGTCGGGTCAGGCGCTTTTGGTTCAAACGTTGCTTCCCAATCTCGCGCCCGGAGCACATGTTGTATTCATTAGTAGTATGGGGGGATACCAGGGGGCATCTAAGTATCCAGGTCTATTAGCATACTCTACGAGTAAAATGGCAATGGCTGGACTTGCAGAAAGTATGCAGTCTGAACTTGGTCCAGAGGGTTTCTCGTTCAATACTTTGTGCCTTGGTGCCGTCCAAACAGAAATGTTGGCAGAGGCTTTTCCAGGATATGAGGCTCCGGTGGACCCTCAGACGATGGGTTCGTCAATAGCTCAATTTGCCGTGAACGGTCATAAAACCCAGGCTGGGCAAGTAATCGCGTGGGCAAAATCAAACCCATAGAAAATTTTTCTCGCTGCATTTCAGCGAGTTGATGGATTTAAGAAAAAAAATTTTGCAAGGGGTATTGCAGGAATAAAAAGTCGTTCTACATTTGCAACCCCAAACGGAAACAACGGCGCACCGATGAGGTCGCCGGGCTCTGAGGGGGAGACGGAAGCAAAGCTTCAACGTTCTTTAACATATTGTGAAATCGAAAGATTGTTCAACCCGAATAGATTCCCTTTGAGGAGTACTTGAGAGCCATAAGTCAAACAATTCTACAACGGAGAGTTTGATCCTGGCTCAGGATGAACGCTAGCGGCAGGCCTAACACATGCAAGTCGAGGGGTAGAGTTTCTTCGGAGACTTGAGACCGGCGCACGGGTGCGTAACGCGTATGCAATCTACCCTTTACTGGGGAATAGCCCGGAGAAATTCGGATTAATGCCCCATATGCCCACGGAATCGCATGGTTCAGTGGGGAAAGTTCCGACGGTAAAGGATGAGCATGCGTCCCATTAGCTAGTTGGTGAGGTAACGGCTCACCAAGGCGACGATGGGTAGGGGGCCTGAGAGGGTGATCCCCCACACTGGTACTGAGACACGGACCAGACTCCTACGGGAGGCAGCAGTGAGGAATATTGGGCAATGGAGGCAACTCTGACCCAGCCATGCCGCGTGCAGGAAGACGGCCCTCTGGGTTGTAAACTGCTTTTGTTTGGGAATAAACCCTTCTACGTGTAGGAGGCTGAAGGTACCTTACGAATAAGCATCGGCTAACTCCGTGCCAGCAGCCGCGGTAATACGGAGGATGCAAGCGTTATCCGGATTTATTGGGTTTAAAGGGTCCGTAGGCGGATCTTTAAGTCAGTGGTGAAAGCCCACAGCTCAACTGTGGAACTGCCATTGATACTGGAGATCTTGAGTGTAGTAGAAGTAGGCGGAATAGGGCATGTAGCGGTGAAATGCATAGATATGCCCTAGAACACCGATTGCGAAGGCAGCTTACTATGTTACAACTGACGCTGAGGGACGAAAGCGTGGGGA
>JBIPMA010000183.1:0-3016 GCA_044369335.1 Schleiferiaceae bacterium
AGGGTCCGTGATTGACCCGGCAGCTCATGCGCTGCGTCTCGTAGGGACGATTCAAGGGTGCCGGATTGGGGAAAGTTCGCCCAACCACGACCACCCGGTATCCGCGCTCGGCCCAAACCGTTGCCGTGCGGTGCACGCGCTGGTCGCTGTGAAGGTCGTTGATGACGCTCAGTACTACGGTGGGGCCCATGCAGCGAAGGTAGCGCAGCCATCTTTTGAACGAACTTTGCGAGTATGACGAAAGACCCCCGCAGCATAAAGATTTCGGACTACGACTACCCCCTACCCGACGACCGCATCGCCCAAGAACCATGCACCCCAAGGGACGCCGCGAAGCTGCTGGTTTGGGACCGCGGAACGCTCCAAGACCTCGGCGTGAGGGACGCGCCAGATATAGTCGCGCAGTGGGGACCCTACCGCTTGGTGGTGAATGAAGCGCGGGTGGTTCCGGCGCGGATTTTTATTCCGCGACCCAGCGGAGAAGGCCACTTTGAGCTCTTTTACCTGGACGCCGAAGGTCTGTCCGTCGAACAAGCCATGTCCGAAAACTCTGCCCTTCAGGCATGGTGCAAAGTCCGCCCCAGCAAAAAGTGGAAGGAGGGCGTCGTCCTATTCCACGAATGCGGGTTGACTGCGGCGCGGCTGGCCCAACGGGAAGGTGAATCCCTAGTTGAATTTCGCTGGACGTCGGGGCAAACGTGGGCCCAAATCTTGGGCGAAGTAGGCCGAATTCCGCTACCCCCCTACATGCACCGCGCCGATACTGAAGCCGACCGCGACCGCTACCAGTCCGTATTCGCACGCCACGAAGGATCGGTGGCCGCGCCCACTGCAAGCCTTCACTGGACCCCAGAGCTCATGGACCGCTGGCGCGAGGTATGTGCCGATACCCAAGCAGTCACGCTGCACGTTGGAGCAGGCACCTTTCAGCCCGTCAGCGCCGACGCCGTCGGAGACCACCACATGCATGCCGAAGAGGTCGTCGTGGGACGCGTAGTGATTGAATCCTTGGCTGACGGCCTCCCCGTGCTCGCCATGGGCACCACCGCGGCCCGCACCCTCGAGTCGCTGTACTGGTGGGCCCTCGAATGGAAGCGAAGTGGAACTATGCCCAACTACGTGGACCAGTGGGCTCCCTACGAGGGGCTTCTGGCTTCTGGTTTCTCGCCGCAAGGCGCGGAGCTGCTGGCGGACGGTTCCTCGGCACAAGGCGCCGGGCCGCTGGTTGCTGGCTCCTCGCCGCGGGGCCAAGCGGCTCCGGGGAACGATTCACTTGCTCCCAAAGTGTGCGCTCTGTTTGCGTGGGCCGCGCAGGAGTTGGCGAAGCGCCGTCAAGAAGTCGTTTCATTTCGGACGGCATTGATTATTGCCCCTGACTATTCGTACCACGTGGTTAAAGCGCTTATTACGAATTTTCACCAGCCCCAATCCACACTTTTGCTGCTGATTGCCGCGGGCCTCGGAACCGAGTGGCGCGCAATTTACGAGCACGCGCTGGTGAACGACTACCGATTTTTGAGCTACGGCGACGCGAACCTTTACCGGTTCTAAACGCCTACCCCGACTAGCGGGTGCACCTTGCGGTGATGGATCGCAAACTGCTAGGGATGCTCGTGGCGAGCGGAATTTGGTGCACCGACGTACGCATTCGGGCAGCGAATGATTTTTGGTTCCGCGATGAATACACTCAGACCACGCACTTCTGGTCAGTATTCAAAGGGTTCGGGGATCAAGAAGGGATCGAGACAATCCACTGCAATAGTGGGGGGATCCACTGGAATTATTCTTCAGATGTCGGATCCAATTCGTTCGATGAACCCCGAACGGAAGATTCGTTGCTGTTTGTGTGGTGGAACCTTCAAAACTTGTTTGATACCGTGGCGAATTCGGGGCCAAGAGATCGGGATTTCTTGCCGAATGGGCCGTACAAGTGGGGTTCGAAGCGGTACTTCACAAAGCTGTACGCGGTGGGCCGCGGCCTCGCCGCGGCCGCTGGCGGCCGCATCCCCGACGCGATTGGCGTGTGCGAAGTTGAAAACGCCGACGTGCTCGACGACCTTGAGCGGAGGTGGCCGCCCGCATGGCGCCTGTGGCGCCTGCACCGCGACAGCCCCGACGGGCGCGGCATCGACGTCGCAGTCTGGTACAACCCCGATCGCTTGCGCGTGGACAGTGTCGCGTGGATCCACCCGGGTCAATCCTTCCCTACCCGTGAAGCAGTCTGGATCCGCTGGAAGCTCCCCGACGGAACACGCCTCACCTGGCTATGGCTCCACCTACCCTCGCAGCGGGCGCCGTCGCCGAAGGCGCGCGCGGATGCACTATCCGGTATTTTAGCGCAGATTTCAACCTCAATTGATGGCATCACGGGCGACCTCAACGAAGGATTGGATGGCCCGTTGGCGGAATGGCTCCTCACCAAAAAATTCCGCCCCCACTACCCCAGAAATTTACGTGGAAGCTTTGCATACCGCGGCCGACTTGAAGCGCTGGACGGTGTATGGACCGGAACATCAGCGCGTTGGCGAGTCCGGTGCACGGCAATTCCGTACGGACTCAAGCACACGAAGAACGGCTACCAAATCCGAGGAAGCTTTGAAGGTCTCAGGTACCGCGGTGGCGCATCGGACCACCTTCCGCTGCGAATGGAGGTGGTTCGCAACTAAAAAGCACGTATTTTAGCGCAGCGTTGGGAATAAGCCCACAACTTTTATGAAACAACTCGCCTACCTCAGCCTAGCTGCAATCGCCTTGGCCTCGTGCACCAAGCCTGAACCCGAACCCCTTCCCGAGGTCTACATCACAGATTCACTTACCGTGAACCCCGATCAAAAGGTTCTCGTAATCGAAACCACTGGAACATGGTGCCAGTACTGCCCCAACGGTGCAGAGCTCATGCTGATTGCGCAAAACACGTACTTTGATACGGTTTCTGGCGAATCCATGATCATTCCGTTTGCATCGCACACCGGAGACCCCTTCGAGACGAGCGTTCAAACTGCACTCAATACCGCGT
>JBIPMA010000013.1:0-10901 GCA_044369335.1 Schleiferiaceae bacterium
CTACGCAGTAGGCCCTATGCTTTGGGACCACGTGGCGTTGCGGGCCGAGGGACTTGCGACCGACGTCGTTCGCAGCGGAGACGGACCGCTTGTGTTGGGTTACCACGTTGGAAATGAATCGACACAATCCAAGAGCTACCTAGACCATGCCGATTTGGCCCGAGGGGCAAGCATTCACATTGAGCACGGATCGAATGCCGCGAACTTAGAGCCCTACCGCAACGTGAAGCACGGCATTGCGGGCGAGGTACAGCCCGCGCCGCGGATCCAGGTTCCGCGCCGATTTGAGGGCGAAACCACGGCGTTTGTGGATGGGGTTCCGCAAACAATCACTGAAAGCAAAGCATTGGTCGCGGGTGACGGCGTAACGCGGCACCGTTCGGTCGCAGAAACGACCAAAAAACCCCACGGATGGACGGCACAGATCATCTCGGGAACCCCGAACCCGCAGTACAATCCGGGTTCGGCGAGTTTAGTAGACGGCGTCTTTGGCGATGTGGATTGGCGCAAGGGCGAGTGGACCGGCGTTCAAGGTGAAGATTTAGTGATTGAGATTCGACCCGACAAAATCCGCCGCACCAAGGGTTTTGACCTTGAGATTCGACTGCTCAAGGACATTAAGTCGTGGATTGCGCTGCCCGCTGGTGGAGAGGTGTGGATCGAGCGGCCGGACGGCACGACCCACAAAGTTGGGGAATGGAACCAGCCCAAGGCGCTGGACGAAGAGCCAAGCTATGTGGCACGAGTGAGTAACGGATTCAGTGCTTCATCACGAAGCGAGGAGCGCATCGCGACCATTCGCATTGTGCTTCGAAATCCTGGAATCCTGCCCAGTTGGCACCCAGGCGCCGGCGGCCAAACCTTCATCTTTGCTGACGAAATTTCGATCAAGACTCGGTAAGCCCGAACTTTACTAAATGCGAACAGTTTGGATCTGGGCCTTGGCCCTTTTCACCTTTGGGGCCGGTGGACAGCGTCTGCCCAAGCCTCCGGCCAACGAATTCTATCGGACCGATGTGGTGCCGCGAATCGACATTACGATTCAGGCCGATAGTTTAGCCGCAATTTTTGCCAACGTATTCAGCGACCGGGAGTACCGGGCGACGTTTGCGTACACGGCTCCTGGCTACAGCGTATCTGGAATTGAGGTTGGGCTGCGGCTCAGGGGCAACACGTCGCGAACTAGTGCAAAAAAATCGTTTAAAATTTCGTTCAATACGTTTACCGCAGGTACGCGGCTACAGGGCGTCAAAGACCTCAATCTCAATGGCGAGCACAACGACCCGAGCATCATGCGTGCACGAATTGCCTGGGAATTAGCTCAGGATGCTGGAATGCCTGCTCCGCGCGTCAACCACGTTCGACTATTTATCAATGGCCAGCCGTTTGGGCTGTACGCCAACATTGAGCACATGAACGACGACTACGTCGAGCACCGCTATGCCTGTGACGCCGGAAACCTCTATAAATGCTTGTGGCCGGCAGATTTGGCCAACTTGGGCACAGACCCCAACAGCTACAAGCTCATGTCGGGCGGGCGTCGGGTGTACGAGCTTAATACGAATGAAACATTAGACGACTACAGCGGGCTTGCGCGCTTTGTGACCGCCCTACACGCCACGACGAGCACTCAGGCGCTGTGTGCCTTGGACTCAGTGTTCAACGTCAACAGCTACTTAAAATGGCTCGCGTGGGAGGTCACCACGGGCCACTGGGACAACCACTCGTTCAATAAGAACAACTTTTACCTGTACGAGGACCCCGCCAGCGGCCTCATCGAGTTCATTTCGTACGACGCGGACAATACGTTCGGTGTAGACTGGTTCAACATCAATTGGGCGACGCGGTCGCCTTTTCAGTTTGGAACCTACCCCCTCTACACTAAAATCGTCACCAATCCCGCGGCTCAACGGCGTTTAAAGCTGTTTCTCAACGAATTCGGAACACTTGCCGGATCCGCCGCGTGGCGCGACCGGAATGAAGTATTGAGGGCCCAGCTGGCTCCGTTTGTCGAAGAGGACGTGTACCGAACCTACGACTACGGATACGATTCGCTCGACTTTTGGAATGCCCTAGACCTCGCTGGGGGTGCCCACGTGAAATCCGGAATTCATCCATTCATGACTTCACGAATAGCGGCGACAGCCGGGCAGATTCCGAGCGGCAACGTCGAGCCAATCGTCTTTTCGCCTCGCCTGTCGGGCCATGGGGGCATTGGCGCGATTCCGGTCCAAGTCGAAGTCTGGGACGAGTCCACGCCCAACGTAGTGCTTCACTATCAGCCAAATGGTGGTTCGTGGCTATCCTTAACCCTCTTTGACGACGGAACCCATGGGGACGAGCTCGCGGGCGACCGACTCTATGGGGGCTTAGTTCCAGCGAGCGTCGGCGGAATCACCTACTATGTGACCGCCACCGACGACCAAAACGCGTCCACTTCAGCGCCCTGTAGCCCAGCTTTCTGGGCCACCTACGCGCACCCCAACGTGCTGATTAACGAGGCCTGCAGCGATAATGCCACGGGACCGGTCGCTCCGAACGGATCGCGCGAGGACTGGATCGAGTTGAGGAACCCAAGTCCAACCCCTGTGAGCCTCAACGGGCTCTTTTTGAGTGACAACTCCGCGAATCCCGGCAAGGCTGCATTGAGTGGCCAGAGCATTCCCGCCAACGGGCGCCTCCTTTTTTGGGCTGCGGGCGGAACCGGATTCACCCGTTCACTCGACTTTAAACTGAACAAAGACGGTGAAAGTATGGTCCTGAGCGCCCAATCGAACGGCAGCTGGGTAAAGCTTGATGAGGTACGGCTCCCTCCCCTTTTGCCCGACCAATCATTTGGCCGCCGCCACGACGATGCTTTTACATGGGTGGTGTTTGACCTGTTTGCGAGCCCAAATGCTTCGAATTCCGGAACATTAAGCAGCCCTGAAGTCAGTCTGCGTCCGGCGCTCCTCGCCTACCCCAGTCCGTTTGCCTCTGAGCTGACGTTGGTCAATTCGGGCGCTTCGGAGCTCATCGTAACCGTGTTTAACTCGTACGGGCAGCTTCTTGGGCAGCACCGAATTGAAGCTGGTGCGATACTTCGTCATTCCGACACGGGCGCACCTGGGCTTCGCATTCTACAATGCAGCAACGGCCAAAGCATCAGGGTGCTTAAGCACGAGTAACCATCTAGTCGCGGCTCATTCGGCGTCGGCGAAGCACGTCGTAGCGCAACCACACAGCCCACGCCGCGTAGGCGGATACCTTGTACCCGACATAGCCGTCCAAGATTCCGCCCCGAAGCACGAAGTGCTTCAAAAACCGCCAGGCCGGCTTAAGCACCGTGTGGTAGGGCGTGATCCGTGGAGTGCGCGCATCGTAGTCGCCCGCTTGCCACTCGGCGTATCGGCGAAGCTTGGCCTCCCATGAGGGAATATCCACAAACGTGTTGTGGTTCATTCGGTGCGTCAGCCGCCCTATGGGACCCGTGGCCTCGATTTCGGAATGGACTTGCTTGGGCGCATAGCGGCAGCGGTCCCGCTGAAAGAGACGAATCACCTTATCGCCCTGCCAACCAGAGAAGCGCACGCGCCGTTCAAGAAAGTGATTTGCCCGGTAGATCCAGTAGCCGTCGTGCGGATCCAAAGCGTCAGATTCCCTCCAGGCAGCCAGTTCCCTATGGAGCTCAGGAGGCAGCCATTCGTCGGCGTCCAGTAGTAAAATCCACGAATGCGACGCCTGTGGGATCGCCCAGTTCTTTTGGGACGCAGAATGTTCGTAATCCCGCTGAATAATTCGAGCACCAAAGCGCACGGCGATGGCCAATGTCTCGTCTGTAGACCAGGAATCAACGATCAAAAGTTCGTCGTAAAGGCCTTGGCACGAGTCAATGCAGCGCTCGAGGGTACTGGCAACGTTAAAGGTGGGAATGAGTAGGGTGACCTGCTTCACGGTCTGCAAGGTAGCGACGGACTTAAGTTTGCACCCAACATGGACGCCCCCTACTTCACCCTAGCGCATCCGGCCGAAGGATTGCTGAAGGACCGCGGGTCGGCGTTTCACGCGTTGGTGGTTCCGGCGAATTCGCCCGAAGTATTTCACGAAGCGATGTCAGCATGGGTGGCCCAGCACCGTGGGGCCCGCCACCACGCGTGGGCGTACCGGATTCGCGGCACCTCCCAACTCGACGAGCGAAGCCACGACGCAGGAGAACCCAACCACAGCGCAGGGACACCTATTCTGCACGCCCTTCAGTCGTTTGAAGTACAGGATGTTGGCGCGGTGGTAACCCGCTACTTCGGGGGCGTTAAGCTTGGTGTCGGCGGGCTCATCACCGCATACCGAGGGGCTGCCGAGGACGCCCTTCGTCAATCTGAACGGGTACTTCGCCACCCGGAGGTGCATGCCGAACTAGTGCTACCGTACGAACTGTTGGGGCGCATGGAGTCAGATGCGACCGACCTGCGAATTCGCTGGATCGCGAGTGATTTTGGTGAGGTCGTTACCTTAAACGTCGCAGTATGGGCCGAGGCCCAGCGAGAATGGGAGGCCCACTGGAACCAGTGCTACCCTCTAAAATGGAGGTGGATATCTAAAGGCCGATGACCGAGCTAATTGCCTCGGCAAACTGTGGCGCCTTACTGCCCAGATAGGTCAGCTCCGCAATCGGAAGTTCCAAAACCACCGAATCTTCTGTAAAAACGACTTCCCAATGGCGGCCCTCGTTCATTCGTGCTCCGCGCAGCGATAGAATTGCAGGTGCACTGAAGTGTTCTTCATGCCGGGGTTCCGTGCGGAGCAAGACTCCGCCACGAGTAAGAACGTACACGACTTCGCGTTCACCCTCATGGGGCAAAATATCGAGTGATTCGTACACTCCGAGTCGAATGTGCGAAGCAAGTGCGGTACGCTGATCCGCCGTCAAGGTGTCAAACGGCTCAACACGCTGCAGTTCTTCGGCCATACGCTGAACAGCAATGTCCAAGGTCATAGGTTAATGTATAGGGTACTTAAAGGTAGGCTTTTTTATGAACCCCACACCAAAATGATTGCGAGAGCCACGTACAGAACGAAGTACAGCACGTACTTCGCCTGCAGCGCCTCTCCAAACCGGATGCGAAATGCTGAGATATTGACGAGCACGTTGAAGTTGGTGAGGATGCTGTGCACGATGACCCCTCCCCACCACAGTGCTGCGCCCGAAAGGGCTTGGCCCACGGAGCTTAGGACGGACTGTTCGGCCATATTCCGCCACATGGATCGATCGTCCCACCGACCATTTTGCCGCAGTAGGGCCCATCCAATGACTAAGACCAAGACGCCCCATTCCGTGGATACGAGCGTTCTCCAGAATCCGAATTCATGAATTGCGATTCCGTACAACGGAAAGTAGGTGCCCCAAATGATGCCCACGAGGAACGGCAGAACGCGCAATGCGCCCTGCTGGCGAACCCAAAGCCCGCGGTCCCTCCAGAGCACTGTGAACTGCGCCACCAGTAGAATAGCGATCACCACCAATCGAATCGGCGAAATGAGTTCTCCGAGCAACCATCCTACAGCCACGGCTACCATGAGGTGAAGACTGCCGCCAAAAAACACGAGCTGTGCCGGCATTGACCGAATGCTCAGGGTGAACAGTACCAGTCCGAGCCCCCCAAATATTCCAAGGCATAAGAGCCAAAGGCTGTTCAAGTTGACTACTTCGTACGCAGTTTGCAGCCCGTCGGGAGCCAAAAGAGCCGTGCCAACATGCACCCAAATCATCACCAAAACCGACCGCAGGAGCACGAATCGCTGCGGGTACAAAGACATGCCTGGACTGCGCCAAAGTGTATTGGCACGACCAAACAGTACCAAGCTCAACGTTTCGGCGAGAATGGCTAAGGTGAGTAAAAGTGTGGGGGATTCGATTGGGTACATAATGTGTACCTCGCTTAAGTTTGTAGCATGATCGCCAAAGGTACTGAGGTTCACCTCGACGCGCTTCGCATTGAAATTCAACGGCGGTTTGGCCGCCCCATTCGGACCAAAACCGACTGCCAGCAACTTGAAGAGCGCTTGTTCGACGAATTGGGCACCATGGTGTCGTACAACACCTTGCGTAGGTTTTTTGGCTTAGTACCGGGTGGAACTCCCCGCGGAGCCGTGCTCGACATTCTGAGTACCTACTGTGGCTTTGCCACCTTTAAAGAGTTTTCCCTCGACGTCCGAAGGTTTCAGTTTTACTACGACTGGACCCAAACCATTGACCGAAACCACTGGCCTGAAGCCGAGCGCGACGCCCTTCTCGCCCGAATTGCCCAAGAAGACTTCAACGCTCAGACCATTTTTCTTTGGATTCTGTACAAGCTAACCACCTATTCACCCGTTCAGGACTGGTTTTACTGGCTGGACCATCCGGTGTGGGACGACGGCGAACTTACTAAGGCCCAGCTCGTATTTTTTTCGAACAGCCTTGCCGACGAATTCCGCACGCGGCTTGCCCGAAAAGAAGAGATGCAGATCTTGTTTTCGAATCCACGCGCGTTTCGGTTCATTTGCCATTTTTTTGCCGACTACGAAACCATACAGTATGGCTACATGGCCAACGCCGTTGAAGCCATGGCGCAGCGAATCGATGTTCCGTTGTACTACTACGGGCTGCGCACGATGCAGCACTTTTTATCAGGAAACTGGTCAGAAATTCGCCCCTTTGCACTTGCCGCAGTGCAGCATGGTCCACGCGAGGGGGACTACCCCATTCTGCTCAGCCGGTATTTTTGTGCGCGTTTTTGGGTTCACTTTTTGGACTTCGGAACCTGGGACCCCCAACTCACGCGTGACTACCTTGAATGTGCACAGGGAATGGACCCGCACTTTCACTACCTACTGGGAATGGAATTTTTGCCCATCGCGAGCATCATGGGCTTTCACGCTCCGGTGCTTCAAATCATGAAGTCGGGAACCTTTGAATTTGACCTTCGAAGCACTTGGTCGGCAGCCGTGGACGCAGATTTATCCCGCCTTGCACTGATGCTTGCCAAATCCCAGCAAGGTAACGTTCAAGAATACCTGGGGCTTCGGTCCCAGCTGCAGACTGATTTCTGGTACAAAGCCTACCGCTGCTACCTTCAAGCACTCTGTCATGCGGCCGATGTATTTGTAGGGCTGCCTACCACGGAATTTGAAGAGAGCTTTGCACAATTCCCCGGAATTCAAAAGGCTGTAGCACTTCGGGGAAGCCCCCAATAAAAAAAGCCCCGAAGGGCTTGTGGTTGGTTTGGTGTGAAGCCCGTGGGCCTGTACAAATATGGTACAGCTTATGTACCTCGTTGGGTACGGAATGGGTACATTTTACACTTCACTCGGCCGATACCTCCACCCCTGCTCTACTGGGACCGCTTCTACGTGCCCCCACCGAACCAACACTGCGAGTCCATCTTCAACCTCGCGAATGGGCAACCCCGACTTGCGGGCGAGCATCGAGGCACTGGCAAGTTCACCTACGTCCATGAGGTGCAGAATCCGGAGCTGGTCTGAAGTTGCCTTAACCTCGCCTACAAACTTCAGGTTAATGGACTCAAGCAGTACCCTATTGGCTTTGAAGTTCGCGGCTCCGCGCCGAACGTAGGCTAGCCAAAGGTCTTGATCCTCGTCGTGGGCCAAGTGGGGAGCTAAGATTGATGGCGGAACCTCCACCACAAGCACCGACTTGTGGTCCCATCGCTCTTCTCGCGCAGAAATCGGAACTTCTGGCCGGGTGTGTAGCTGTGCGGCTCCCTGAATCATATAGAATTCTTCGTCGACGCGGCATCCGGCAACCGAACCGGAATCGCGAACCCCCACCACGATTTGCCCACCTTGGCCATTGGCAAAGGCCACCAGGGTTTTGGCAATCTTGCGCTGGCTGTCGACGCGAAGCTTAAATTCTAAGGTGTCGGATTCTTCACGGCGCATGGTTCCGAAGGTAGCACGTAACTTAAGGCCATGAAGATGTGGAAAGAATTTCGGACGTTCGCCCTGAAGCGCAACGCGATGGATTTAGCAATTGGAGTGGTACTCGGTTCCGCCTTTCAAAAAATTGTGGACGCGCTGGTGCAGCAAGTTCTGATGCCCCCACTAAATTGGCTTTCAGGCAACGTCGATACGGCGTCGTGGACGCTTAATTTGGGCTCGGTTCCAATCGGAATAGGCGCACTAGTAAATGCCGTGCTGCAATTTGGCCTGATTTCGCTTGCAGTTTTTCTTTTGGTTAAGGCATTAAACCGCCTTCATGTTCGCGAGGCCAGCGAGCAGCCCGAACCAAAGCAAGACCCCAACGTTGAACTCTTGCGCGAAATCCGCGACTTACTCAAAAAATAATCCCGAAATGAGCGATCCAAATCCCACCAGCAGTGTGGATATTTTCAACAATGCTCCGAAGCACGGATACCACGAACCTGCCCCCGAGGTGGACGCCAAGGCCTTCACCGAAGTGGTTGAAAGCCGTCGAAGTGTGCGCGTGTTCACCGACGACCCGATTCCAGAGGAAGTCATGCGCGAATGCTTGAGACTGGCGCTGCTTGCGCCCAACTCGAGCAACCTTCAGACTTGGGATTTTTACTGGGTGCGCACGCCCGAAAAAAAATCCAAACTTGTTGCGTACTGCCTCAACCAGCCCGCCGCTCGCACTGCGCAAGAGTTGGTTGTGGCCGTGGCCCGTCCCGACCGCTGGCGCGAAACGAATGCCTTGATGCTTGCAAAGTTTGATGAAAGCCGCAAGGTTCGCCTCAAGGCCGCATACCAGTACTACCGCAAAATTGTTCCGTTGGCCTACAACATGGGGCCATTGGGTCTGTTTGGCCCGTTTAAAACACTTTGGGTCGCACTAGTGGGTTTGGCCAAGCCGATTCCGCGAGGCCCTTTTTCGCTGAGTGGAATGGCCATTTGGGCCCACAAATCCACCGCGCTAGCGTGTGAGAATTTGATGCTCGCCTTTCGAGCTAATGGATTCGACAGCTGCCCCATGGAAGGCATGGATGGTGCACGGATTAAACGCTTGCTTGAGCTACCGAGCGGAGCCCAAGTCTGTATGGTTATCTCCGCAGGAAAGCGCGCTCCAGAAGGAGTCTACGGGCCACGCGTGCGCTTTGACCGCGACCTTTTTGTGCACGAAGTTTAGTCGGCTTTGGGGCCTCCGCCACGTACTTTGCTTCGGATATTGATGAGTTCAACAGCGAGGGAGAAGCCCACCGCCATGTAGATATAGGCTTTCGGAACGTGGTAGCCCGCTGCTTCAGCGACGAGCATAAAGCCGATCAAGATCAAAAACGCAAGCGCGAGAATCTGTAGCGATGGGTGCTTTTCGATGACCTTGGACACGGGACCGCTGAACTTGAGCATCACAACCATAGCCACAATAATTGCGGCAATCATGATTTGGATGTTGTCGGTCATTCCGATTGCTGTCAAGATTGAGTCAAAGCTGAACACAATGTCCAACAAGGCAATTTGCACAATGATTCCCGCGAAGCTTTTGGCAACGTTCGAATTTTGACCGTGCTGGGCCCCTCCTGCTTCGGTGATTTCGAAGATTTCTTTGGTTGACTTCCAAAGTAGGAAGATTCCACCCGCAAGCAGGACGAGGTCGCGACCGCTTACAGGGTGGTCTGACACTCTAAAGAGCTCCTGCTGAAAACCCATGATCCACGTAATCGACAGTAGCATAATGATTCGAAACACAAGCGCCAATGCAATCCCCAACGTTCGTGCCTTTTTGCGAATTTCTTCAGGCAGCTTGTTGGTGAGAATACTGATGAAAATGATGTTGTCGATTCCGAGGACTACCTCAAGGAATGCGAGCGTCAAAAAGGCAAGGGCGAGTTCCACGCACCAAAGGTAGTTAGTGGTGGATCACGATAGGTATGCGCTGCACACCATGTGCACCCTCCCACTCAATCCAGTACATACCTTCAGAAAGCAGCGGAACATTGGTGCGCCCCTCGTGAATTCGACCTTGGCCGATACGACGGCCGTCCGCAGCATACCACTGGACCGTACCTGAAGGAAGCATTGAGGTACCGAGCCACTCAAGCTGGGCTCCGGGCGCCGCGGGGCTTGGAACCCAAACTCCCCCCTGCTCAAATTCCAATTCGCCTAATTCGCGAAGACTGCGAATAATGGTGTCGCTTGTTCCGCAGGCGCTATTTACGATCAGACGAACAGAGTAGCCCAACTGAGCCACCCCGTAGGTGTAGTTGCGGATGGGACCGCCGGTTCCGGCATTGCCGTCACCCCAGGTCCATTGGTAGCTCGCGGCATCGACAGAGGCCGAGGCATCAAATTCCACGGTCATTCCGTTGCCATTGGACACGAGTACCCTGAAGGTAAAATCTGCGTAAGGCTTGGCACATACCGTTACGGTGAGGGACTGGATAAAGGTGTTGCCGCAAAGGTCTGTGGCGGTTAGCGTCACAGTGTACGTTCCACCTACTGCATAGGTGTGGGTCGGATTGGCTCCGGTTCCCGTCGCACCATCTCCAAAACTCCATGCGACGCTCGTGAATTGGTTAGGATCTGAGGGGCCCGTAAACGTTACCACATAACCATTGGCGCTAAAGTTTAGTGCGCCCACCGTTCCTGTACATGCACTGATTTGCTGCACAAGTGTATCAGACTGCGCGCAGTTGTCGGTGACAATAAGCTGTACGGTGTAGGTTCCGAAGGTGGCATACGCATGAGCGGGATTGACGCCCGTACCGGTGGTCCCGTCCCCAAAATCCCATGCATACGTTGAAATTGCGCCAAATGAGGATGCCGCATTAAATCCGAAATTCAGACCGGTAGCAGTCCAAGTGAATGCTGCGGTAGGCGTCGGGCATGGATTTGAGCAATTCGCATTGGTCGTGAATTTCACACCTGTGGTAATGTTGGGGCCTCCGGCTGCTTCGCTGTGAATGGTG
>JBIPMA010000017.1:0-10537 GCA_044369335.1 Schleiferiaceae bacterium
TCCAGTAACGCCCGTTGCCAAAAGGTTTGCGGCCGTGGTGAGGTTGCCGCGGAGCACCGGCGAATTCAACACTGCTTTGGCCCGGGCCTTTTGGTCTACCGTAAACGTATTCATACATGCATCATCGGTATAATCCATGTAGTTTTCAATCATGTCCACCAGGTCAGGACTGTCGGTAGAACAGGTGTTCTGGCTGGCATTGCACCCTGAACTCGCAGAAACCACTGGAGGCGTGTCGGCGCACTGGTCACCAAATCCACATCCGTTTTGAAACGTATGGTACAGATTTAAATAATGGCCCACCTCGTGGGTGAGGGTGCGGTTGCGTGTGCCGGCCGCGGTACCAATATTGCCCAGATGGTCGTGGCGGATTACGATTCCGTCCTGAGTTACCGGAATTCCGTTGTACGGAAACGCCGAATAACCCAGCACAATACTTCCGGGTGTGATCCCCGAAAGCTCAATGGTTCGCACCACCCATATGTTGAGGTACTTGGTGTTGGGCCAATTCAACTCAGACTTGATTGCATTGTTGGCTTTAAGCGAATTCGGGCTCCACTGGCGGTTGATGCCGTTGGTGCACTCGCCGTTCGGACCCTTTTTTGCCAGCACAAATTCCACTTCCATGTCGGCGGCGACTCCTTTAAACAGGGCTCGTAGGTTGCCCGTGTCGGGATTGATGCGGCGCATGTCTTCATTAAGGATCTGAAGGGCCGATAGAATTTGGGCTTCGCTAATGTTGTCGCCCTGGTCGTAGTACATCACGTGAAAAACCACCGGAATTTGGTGCACCACCGACTCGGGCAATCCAAGCTGCTGCACGCGCTGCATTTCGGCTTCGGTTTCGGCGCGGAACGCTTCGCGCTGGGGGTACCTCGCAACCTCATGCGCGTAGACTTCATCGGCCGCGCAGCGTTGAATCGTTTGACCTTGAGCCGTTAAGCCGAGCAAGAGACCAGAAAGTAGGAGGGCTGAAAAGCGCATAAAACCTAGTATTAGAGGCAAAATTTCGAGTTCGTGAAGATACGCTTGCAAGTTCTGCGCCGAAAAGCTTTGTGCTTCAAAGTATTCTCCGTATCTTCGCAGCCCCAAAAAAGTATAGCATCGTGGATTCGCTCAGCTACAAAACGATATCAGCCACCAAGGCCACCGCAGGTAAAACCTGGGTTGTGGTTGACGCCAAGGGTCAAGCCCTCGGTCGATTGGCTTCGCAGGTTGCCTTCCGCCTTCGCGGCAAGCACAAGCCCAACTACACCCCACACGTGGATTGTGGTGACAACGTCATCATCATCAACGCGGCTGAAGTAGCCTTGTCGGGTAACAAGATGCACGACAAGCAGTACATCCGCTACACCGGCTACCCCGGTGGTCAGCGCTTCAGCACCCCTGCTGAGGAGCTTGCCAAGCACCCGACCCGCATCGTAGAGAAGGCCGTTCGCGGTATGCTTCCCAAGACGCGCCTCGGAGCGGAACTCTTCCGCAACCTTCACGTGTACGCCGGTGCCGAGCACGGCCACGAAGCCCAACAGCCGGTTCAAATCTAATCGTACTTTAAGATGTCTACGACCCACGCAATCGGACGCCGCAAGACCTCAGTTGCCCGTGTATATGTAAAGCCGGGTAAAGGTGAGATCAAGATCAACAAGCGCGAGCTGTCGAACTACTTCTCGACCGGCACCCTGCAGTACAAAGTACGCCAGCCATTGTCGCTGACGGACAACCTCAACAATTTTGACATTACTGTCAATGTAGAAGGCGGTGGCATCACCGGCCAAGCTGAAGCAATTCGCCTCGGCCTGTCGCGCGCCCTCTGCGAAATCAATCCGGAGCTTCGCATCACGCTGAAGCCTGAAGGATTGATGACCCGCGACCCGCGCATGGTAGAACGTAAGAAGTTCGGCCAGAAAAAAGCACGCAAGCGGTTCCAATTCTCGAAGCGTTAATCGCGCAACGAGTATTGGGTTTAGCATCCAAACGGTCAAGATCGCTCTGGCGCTACTTGGCCGTTGCCTTTTTAGCGAACGTAAACCCCCAAGAATCCTATGGCACATACGCCTGAAATTCAGCAGCTCCTCGACGCAGGAGTTCACTTTGGTCACCTGACCCGCAAGTGGAACCCCAATATGGCTCCGTACATCTTTATGGAGCGCAATGGTATCCACATCATTGACCTGCAGAAGACGCAGAAGAAATTGGCCACGGCGGCTGACGCCATGGGCAAGATCGCCGGCAGCGGCCGCAAGATCCTCTTCGTAGCGACCAAGAAGCAAGCAAAAGAAATCGTTGCTGACACAGCCAAGGCCCTCAACATGCCGTACATCGTAGAGCGCTGGCCTGGAGGTATGCTCACGAACTTCGTGACCATCCGCAAGGCAATTAAGAAAATGTCGAACATCGACAAGATGAAGACCGACGGTACGTTCGAGACGCTTTCTAAGCGCGAGCGACTTCAGGTTGACCGTCTGCGCGCCAAGCTCGAGAAGAACTTGGGTTCAATTGCTGACATGAGCCGCCTTCCAGCCGCTCTTTTTGTGGTTGACGTGATGCGCGAGCACATCGCCGTTGAAGAAGCGCGCAACCTCGGAATCCCCGTATTCGCTATGGTTGACACGAACAGTAACCCACATTTGGTGGACTACGTGATTCCGTCAAACGACGACGCGACCAAGTCAATTGCAGTGATTATGGAGTCAGTTTCAGCTTCAATCAAAGAAGCCCTGAGCCAGCGCAAAACTGAAAAAGACAAGCCCGGAAGCGAGAAGCTTACAAAAGCTGCCGCCAAAGTAGCCGCGGAATAAGTTTAACACCGGGGCAACAGCCCCGGTTTTTCTTTGTACTTAAATACCAATTATCATGAGCATTACTGCTGCCGATGTAAACAAGCTGCGCCAAATGACCGGTGCAGGCATGATGGACTGCAAAAAGGCCCTCACTGAGGCCAATGGCGATTTCGAAGCTGCCATTGACGTGCTTCGCAAGCAAGGCCAGAAGGTCGCTGCCAAGCGCGCCGACCGCGACGCGACCGAGGGAGCTGTCATCGCAATGACCAACGAGACCAACACCCGCGGGGTGGTTGTTTCGCTGAACTGCGAGACTGACTTTGTCGCCAAGAACGAGGGCTATGTGGAAATGGCCAAGAAGATGGCGTCAATTGCGATTGCTAACTTCCCCGCTACCAAAGAGGAACTTCTTGCGCTGAGCTACGAAGGTTCGTTGACGATTGCTGAGAAGCTCACAGAGCAGACCGGTGTCATCGGAGAAAAGATTGAAATCGCCTACTACGAGACCCTCGAGGGTGGAGTAGTTTCTGGGTACATCCACGCTGGAAACAAACTTGCTACGCTTGCTGCATTGAGTGCTGGTGCTGCTGAGACGGCAAAAGACGTTGCAATGCAAGTTGCCGCGATGAACCCCGTAGGATTGGACCGTTCTTCAGTTCCAAGTGATGTGATTGAGCGCGAACTTGAGGTTGCCCGTGACATGGTACGTCAAGAGGGCAAGCCTGAGGACATGGTCGAGAAGATTGCCCAGGGCAAGCTCGGCAAGTTCTACAAAGAGAACACTCTTGTGGAGCAAGACTTCATCAAGGACAGCAAGCAGAGCGTAGCCCAGTACGTGGCTTCAGCAGCTGCGGGTGCTACCGTTACCGGCTTCCGCCGCGTAGGTTTGGGCGTTTAATTCCCGCTTGATTTTCACACTGCAAAGGCCGCCCTCGGGCGGCCTTTGTGCTATCTTCGCATCTTAATGAAGTACCGCCGAATCCTCCTCAAACTCAGCGGCGAGGCGCTGATGGGCAGCAAGGCCTACGGGATTGATCCCGAAACCATTAGCCGCTACGCACACGAAATTAAAACAGTTGTCGACGCCGGAGCCCAAGTGGGCATTGTCATCGGTGGCGGAAACATCTTTCGCGGCCTGCAAGGCGCCGAAGGCGGAATGGACCGCGTCCAGGCCGACCACATGGGCATGCTTGCGACCGTAATCAATGGCCTTGCGCTCCAGTCGTCGCTCGAACGCATCGGGGTTCAGACCCGCCTTCAGTCCGCCATCGAGATGGACAAGATTTGTGAGCCCTTCATTCGCCGCCGCGCCGTACGCCACCTTGAAAAGGGCCGTGTGGTCATCTTTTCGGGTGGAACCGGCAATCCCTACTTCACTACCGATACCGGGGCTACGCTTCGCGCCATCGAAATTCAGGCCGAGGTCATCCTCAAGGGCACTCGAGTGGATGGAATCTACACCGCAGACCCCGAGAAGGACAGCACAGCGACCCGTTTTGAGGCCATTAGCTACACCGAAGTCTACGAGCGCGGCCTCAACGTGATGGACCTCACCGCATTTACGCTGAGCCAAGAAAACGACCTTCCGATTGTGGTCTTTGACATGAACAAGCCAGGCAACCTCTTGCGCGTCGTTCAGGGCGACAATGTGGGCACCTTGGTTTCTTAATTCCGACAGAATAATGAACGAAGAAGCAAGCTTTCTGATTGAGTCCTTGGCAGACGATATGTCCAAGGCAATGGCGCACCTAGATAAGGCGCTGCTCAAGATTCGCGCCGGGCGAGCCAACCCAACGATGCTCGAGGGTATATTCATTGAGTACTACGGAAGCCAAGTGAAGCTTCAGCAGGTGAGCAACATTTCGACTCCGGATGCCCGCACCCTGTTTATTCAGCCGTTCGAGAAGAACCTCATTCAAGCGATTGAGAAGTCCATCATGTACGCCAACCTCGGATTTAATCCAATGAACAATGGCGATGCCGTCATAATCAACATTCCGCCCTTGACTGAGGATCGCCGCAAAGAGCTCGTGCGCATGGCGCGTGCTGAGGGTGAAGAAGCCAAAGTAGCCATTCGCAGCGTTCGCCGCGACGGTATGGACGAGGCCAAGCGAATGGAAAAGGACGGCCTCAGCGAAGACGAGCGCAAGGACCTCGAGAACGAGATTCAGACGTTGGTCGATAAGCACATTGCGTTGATCGATGCGCGTGTGACCGAAAAAGAGGGCGACATCCTCAAGCTCTAAGTATATTCGTCCCAGTGGGTAAGAGCATTCAAGAAGAGATCCAGCAACGCAACTGGCACAACGACCAGCAGGTTGCGGTGATCAACATTTTGTACACCTACCATTGGGTCAAGGGCCGTATTACTGAGGCTTTAGCTCCCTACAAAATCACCATGCAGCAGTACAACGTGCTGCGTATTTTGCGCGGATCCCACCCAGAAGGCCTGTCCATCGGAGTCATTCGCGAGCGCTTGCTCGACAAGACGAGTGATGTGTCGCGCCTTGTCGACCGCCTCGTCAAGTTGGGTTACGTAGAGCGCAAGGGCAGCAAAGAAGACCGTCGCGTAACGCACATTTTTTTGACGCTCCGCGGACTTGAGCTACTGGGTCAAATTCGCTCCGTGGACAAGTTCACCAAAGATGAACTGCCCAAGCGCTTGACCAACGAAGAGGCTCAGCTGTTGAGCGCCTTGCTCGATAAGGTCCGCACGTGATGGATCAGCGCGGTCGTTGAACCGTCGTGCGCTCCGATGGGGCCGTCGCCTTCGAGTTCCGGTAGGACTACGTTTGCCATTTCTTTTCCGAGTTCTACGCCCCACTGGTCGTAGCTGAACACGTTCCACACGACTCCTTGCGCGAACACTTTGTGCTCGTACATCGCAATGAGTGCTCCTAGCGCTTCAGGGGTGAGCGCGTCAAACAGTAGGGTAGAGGTTGAGCGGTTGCCTTCAAATACGCGGAACGGGCTGTTGGCCTCAGGGCGTCCCATCATGAGTGCCTCGGTCTGTGCCAAAAAATTACTCAGGAGCTTGGCGTGGTGTGCGTGCAGTGGGTGCTGCGGAACCACTGAAGCGATAAAGTCGCTTGGAATCAGTTCGGTTCCCTGGTGAATAAGTTGGTAGAAGGCGTGCTGTCCGTTGGTTCCTGGCTCGCCCCAAACTATGGGTCCGGTCGCATAGGTGACGCGCTGGCCGCTGCGGTCCAAGTACTTTCCGTTGGATTCCATGTCCATTTGCTGCAAAAACGCGGCGAAGCGGTGCAGGTACTGGTCATAGGGAAGTACAGCGTGCGTCGCGGCACCTAAGAAGTTGCGGTACCAAATTCCCAACGCGGCCATAAGCCACGGAATATTTTGGCGGAACGGAGCCTCGGCCGCGTGGCGGTCAATGCGCTCAGCACCGGCCAAGAAGGAGCGGAATCCCTCAGCCCCAATGGCAATGGCAAGCGGAAGCCCGATGCTGCTCCAAACGCTGTAGCGGCCTCCGACCCAATCCCAGAACCCGAAGGTGCGGTCGGCACTAATGCCAAAGGCCTCAACCTTGGCGAGGTTGGTGCTCAATGCCGCAAAGTGGTCGGCCACCACGCCGGGGTCACCGAGGTGCTGCACGAGCCAGGTGCGTGCTGCCTCGGCATTGGCCATGGTTTCCTGGGTAGTAAACGTTTTGGACGCGACCAAAAACAGGGTGCGGGCCGGATCCACGAGCTGAAGGGTTTCGTGCAGGTCAGCGCCATCGACGTTGGCGACGAAGTGAAGTTGGATTCCACGGTGGGCAAAGGGCTTGAGGGCCTCAACAGCCATGCGGGGCCCGAGGTCGCTACCGCCAATGCCGATGTTGACGACGTGCTTGAATTTTTCTCCGGATGCGGAACGGACGTCGCCGTTGCGGACGGCTTCAGCAAATTCGAGCATGCGCTCGCGTTCGCGGGCGATCAAGGGGCGCATATCCTGGCCGTCGACGAGCAGGGCTTCAGTCGAGCTGGAGCGGAGCGCGGTGTGGAGCACCGCGCGGCCTTCGGTCTCGTTAATGGCGGCACCCTGAAGCTGGGCACGGAACCCTTCGGCTACGCCACACTCCTCAAAGAGCTGTGCCAGCAGGTCAAGAGTGGTCTCGTCTACGCGGTGCTTGGCGTAGTCAAAGAGCAGTAGGTCGTCAAGGCGCACGTGCATGCGGTCAAAGCGGGCAGGGTCGGCGGCAAAAAGGTCGCGCAGGTGGCGGTCAGAAGTGGCGGCGGCGTGGGCTTCGAGGGCCTTCCAGGCCTTGGTTTGGGTCGGATTGACGCGGGACAGCATGTGCGGCACGGTATGTGAATTATTCAAGTCCCAAAGGTACCATGCCGTACCTTTGCAATCCTATGGAAATCCAGCGCGTACCCGTATCCGTTTATGCCGAAATGACGCCGAATCCCGGGGTGATGAAGTTCGTGGCCAACAAGCGCCTGATCGACGTCGACCACGTGGAATTCGCCAACATTGAAGAGGCCCAAATCAGCCCGCTTGCTGCGGCGCTGTTCAATTTTCCGTTTGTCAAGAACGTGTTCATCTCAACCAATTTCTTGGCGGTTGAGAAGTACAACGTCGTCGAATGGGATGCGGTGACACAAGAGCTGCGCCAGTTCATCCTGGCCCACATTCAAGAGGGCAAGCCGGTGCTCACGGCGGTTCCGCAGCCAAAGAAATCCGACGAGTCCTCGGACGCGGCCGACGTACCTGCATATGCTGAAGACGGCATTGAAGCGCGCATCGTCGAAATCCTCGAAGAGTACGTGAAGCCCGCGGTGGCTCAAGACGGAGGCAACATTGTGTTTGCCGGCTACGAGAATAAGATTGTCAAGGTCCAGCTTCAAGGAGCCTGTGCCGGCTGTCCCTCGAGCACGCTCACGCTGCAGCAGGGCATCAAGAACATTCTGCAGCGCATGCTTCCGACGCTGGTCGACGACGTCGTTCCGGCGTAAATTCGGGCATGGAAGCCTTGATTTTGCCCGTTCGAGGGCTGCACCCCCAGATTTCCAAATCGACATTTTTGGCGCCGAATTGTACCGTCGTGGGCGACGTCACGATGGGTGAGGGCTGCTCGATTTGGTTCAACGCGGTGGTGCGGGGCGATGTAAACTTTATTCGCATCGGTAACCAGGTCAACATCCAAGATGGGGCCGTCATTCACGGAACCTACCAAAAGCACGGCACCACCATTGGCAACCAAGTCAGCATCGGCCACGGGGCTACCGTGCACGGATGCACCCTACACGACCGCGTGCTCATCGGCATGGGCGCCATCGTCATGGACCGCTGCGTAGTCGAATCGGGCAGCATTGTCGCCGCCGGAGCCGTTCTAACCGAAGGCACGCACGTGCCGGCTGGATCGGTATTTGCCGGGGTTCCGGCTAAAAAGGTCAAGGACATCACCCCCGAGCTCATGGCCGGCGAGGTGGAGCGCATCGCCAAAAACTACGGGATCTATGCGTCGTGGCTGCGGCCCGACGCCGACGCTTCGGCGCGCTAAGTACTTCAAACGATTATGGAATACCTACTCTACTACCTCCTTCTCAATTTGTACGGATCGGCCATTACTTGGCGCTTTTTTGCGGCGGCCGGAATTCCGACCTGGAAGGCCTTTGTGCCCGTGTACCGCACCTACATCTGGACCCAAGTGGCCGACCGCCCCTGGTGGTGGACGATTTTGGCCTACATCCCAGTGGTGGACAACGCCATGGCCTTGGTGCTGGCCTACGAAACGCTTCACATGTTTGGGTTTCGCCAGAACAAACACATCTTTTTAACCGCAGCCACGGGCGGACTCTACCTCGGATACCTGAACTACACGGCCAAACTTGAGCGCGGAACCCGCAGCAACGACGAGATCCGCCGGCACATGCCGCTCTGGGTGAACCACGTACTCTGGGCGGTGGTCGCCGCGGGTACCATCCGCATGATGACGTTTGAAGCGTTTAACATTCCAACGTCTTCGATGGAAAAGTCGCTCATGGTGGGCGACTACCTCGTGGTGAGTAAAGTGGCCTACGGCCTGCGCATGCCAAACACTCCATTGAGCATTCCGCTGATGCACAACGTGATCCCATTTGCCAACGTGCCGAGCTACTTGACGTGGATTCAGCTGCCCTACCTGCGCCTTCCCGGGCTCGCCAGCGTCGAGCGCGGAGATGCGGTGGTGTTCAACTTTCCTCAAGATCCCGGTCGTCCCGCCGACAAGAAGGACCACTACGTGAAGCGCTGCATGGGGGTTCCGGGTGATACGATTGAGGTGCGGCACGGTCAAGTCTACGTAGACGGGGTGGCGATCGAGTTCCCCGAGCGAAGCAACGCCCAGTTCAGCTACTACGTTCGCACGCTGCCCGGTCAAGGGTTTAGCGCACGCCAGCTCAAGAAGGATTTTGACATCAACTACGTGACCAACATGACGGTCAACAATCAGAATGTCAGCGACGTCCTGCAGATTACCGAGACGGAGTACGTGGTGACGATTCCGAACGAATCGCTTACCGAATTCGCCAAAATGCCCAACCTCGACACCATGTTCGTGATGGACGCACTGGCGGGCGACACGACGTTTGTTCCCGGTACGCCTGAGGCGCTTCAGTGGTACTACGCCAACTTTGTGGGCGGAGCTCTGATGTTTCCCAATCCCATGGGTGGCCACAGCGATACCGTCGTATATGCCTGGACCCGTGACAACTACGGCCCACTTTGGATTCCGTCCAAAGGAAGCACCGTCGAGCTGAACTACGGAACCTACTTGAAGTACGAGCACGCCATCAACGCCTACGAAGGGCACGAGCTGGTGCGCGAGCAAGGCCCTGAGAGCGAGCGCTTTCTACTCGACGGAGAGCCCGTGACGAGCTACACCTTTGCGATGGACTACTACTGGATGATGGGCGACAACCGCCACAATTCCTGGGACAGCCGCTACTGGGGTTTTGTACCCGAGGATCACGTAGTCGGCAAGCCGGTGTTCATCTTTTGGAGTATGGACTCCTTTGTGAGCGGACTGGACAAAATCCGCAAGGACCGTCTATTCACTGTGGTGCACGGTGAGGGCAAGCCACGAAGCTACCTGATTCCGTTCGCCATTCTGGTGGCGCTGTACTACGGCTGGGATTGGTACCGCAAGCGTAAAAAGGCCTAAATACGATGCGTGGATGGTTTCTGGTTTCGTGCTGCTTATGGGCCTTCGGCCTGTGGGCGCAGACCGTGGACACCGTTGCCGTTCGTGCAGACCGTTCCGAGCGCTGGGACCAGCTCAGTGACAACCAGCTGATTCGCATCGAGTGGGCCGCCCGTACGTGGTCCTGGCCCGCCGACAGCCTGACGGGCCGCATGATACGCACCGCGATGGGTCTCAAGCGCGATTCGCTGCTCGTTTGGCTTGAAGAGGGCGGGCCAGTGGGCGAGGTGCGCAAGCGGGTGGATGCCATTAAAAAGCGCCGCTACCAGGTCGCTACCGAGGCATTTAACTACACCGGTGACATTCGCGGCCTCGATTTGTCGCTGTACTGGTACGGAATCTACGATGCCGAGGGGACGTGGAAACTGCGCCCCGTTCGGGTCAAGGCCGAGTTGAGTGAGTTCCCGTCGGGGAGCGGAGGCCTTGAGTTCGACATCCGCACGAACCGCGAGCAGGGCAGCCACTTTTTGTTCGGTAGCCCCGTGCGCCTTGACAGCGCTGACTTGGGGTTGGTGCGCGAGGGTTCCGCGGTGCTCATGCCCGGAGGCCAAGCCGACCTTGGGTCACTCAC
>JBIPMA010000249.1:0-3000 GCA_044369335.1 Schleiferiaceae bacterium
TCCCCGGTGATACCGGAACCTCAAACGTACCCCAGCGGGCGGCTTCGGCAAGGGAATTCCGCTTCGGTGATGCGGGTCCACGATGAGGCGGCGAACGACCTGCGCCCCGGCACCCCCTCCGCGTCAGCCCCGAGGCCCAATCCTCTCGAACTCGCTCACGGCGCCGTGCGCGACGAAGACGCGCACCCCTTCCTCCGGCACGCATCCGAGCAGTACTTCACGTTCGGCCAGTCGCGCTCCCACCTCTTTCGCCACGTGAAGGGGCGGCCGCAGCAGGCACAGTCCTTCGGCGGGGGGACGGGCGGGCGCACGATGCGGGGCATGCTGGCGGGTTCGACGGGTGGACGGGACGGATTCGCCGATTGACCGCGTCGAGGACCGCCGAGAGCGACAGCCCCCGGCGCGAGGTTCGCGCCGGGGGCCGGAGGTGCTTACAGTCGAGCCGAATCAGTTCGAGCGACGGCGACGGGCCACGAAGCCGGCGGCGCCGAGCAGAGCGATCGCGCCGGGGGCGGGGACGACGGCGATCTCGAGGAGCGTGGAGCTGCCGAACGACCCGGTGGTGTAGACCGCGCCGGACACGTAGTAGGTGCCGGCCTGCAGAGTAATGGGGCCGCTGTTGTAGGCGCCGTTGACATTGACTTCGCTGCCCGGACTCGTTTCGTTCGACCAAAGCGTGGAGCCCGTGCCGAAATTGACGAGTGCGAAGTAGTTTCCGCTCGTACTGCCGAACCCGATGCCGGAAAGGGTCACGGTCGTCGAAGAGGAGACGGTGAACAGGTTGAAGACACCCCACGCCGCGAGATTGTTGCCGCCAGCGTTGCTCGCGGTGATCGACCAGCCTGTGGAGGTGGCGGCGCTGAAGCCGATGAAGTTGCTGCCGGTGGTGAAGATCGAGGTCCCAGCATTCGAGTTGGTCTGGTACGCGCTCTGGTACGTCGTGTAGTTGGAAGCCGATGCGGCCACGCTCGTCCACGTCAGCCCGGCCTGCGCCTCCTGCGCAACGCCCAGCGTCCCACCGAACAGCATCGCGCCCGCGGCGCACGTCATGGCAGTCTTCGATCGCATCTTTGAACTCCCGGGCATGGCCCGAATCTTTGCTTCTTCCAAGGACCGTCGCGCCGACGAGGCGCGACCATCCGAACAAACACACGAGATCGCGCAGGCACGTCAATCGCCTTCCGCGGCGACTTGCGGCCGAACTGGCCTGATTTCGCGGTGCCGTACCGCACTCGCGGCTGTTTGGTCCTGCGCCGCGCTGCAGGCGTACCGTCTCTGCGGTACACGACCGCGCTCGTTCGGCGAGACTTCCGGCTGAGCTGCCCGCGGTGCCGGAAGTGTCCTACCCTCCGCAGCGACATGGATGTCCTCGAACTCGACCTGGGTGACGCTCGCGTGATGGCGCTGATGTCGGACCCGCTGCTCCTCGGCGTGTGGGAGCAGCTGCGCCGATTCGGCAAGCCGACCGGTGCTGCAGCGCTCGCGAGGTCTGCACAAATCGAGCAGGGATCGGTGCAGCGCGCGCTCGACTCGCTCGTCGAGCTCGGGATGGTGCGAGTCCACCCCGCCGCGAGGCAGCGACGGTTCCCTGCCTACGAGGCGACCGCCGACGCGCTCCGCGTGCTGTGCAGCCACTCCACCGACCGGCCCGCGCTCCAGGAGTCCGCGCGGCAGCTGACCGCGCACATGATGTCGCTCTTCCCGCAGGATCCGTTCGGCGCGACCGCGGCCGCGGGCGGACCGTGGCGCGGGTACTACGTGACGCTCGCGAACCTGACGGCCGAGGAGGTCGGGGAGCTCCGGCGCCGGCTGAACGGCGTGATCGAGTTCATCGACCTGCTGCGGTCGAAGCGCGTGTCCGCCAAGGGCGCCGAGGAAAGCGATCCGCCGCTCTGCAACTACGGTTTCACGTTCCGGGTCGATCCGCTGGTCCGCCCGGCGCTTCCGATTCCGGTGCTTCGCTTCGTCTCGCGCTCCGTAGGCGGGTGGCGAAAGGGAGCGGATCCGATACCCGCCGAGCGCCCGGATCGGCCGCTCTCCGACCGCGAGTACCAGGTCGCGCTCGCACTCGCGCGCGGACTCAACCAGCGGGAGGTCGCGGCGGAGCGCGGCGTCAAGCCGGGAACGGTTGTCACGCTCACCAAGCGCCTCTACCGGAAGCTCGGCATCTCGCGCCGGGCGGAGCTTGCGACCCGGCTCCGCGAGGCGTACGGCAGCGATGCACCGGACGCCGGCACCGCGTGATCGGTCGCGTACCCTGAAGCCGCCATGCCTTCTCCGCGCAAGCCGATCGGCACCGGGATGCGACCGCCGCTCGAGCGCGGGAACGACCTCTCGCGTACGGAATCGCTGGCGCGTTCCGGCAGCATCGATGAGGCGATCTCCGTGACGGACCGCCATGTCGGGCAGGGCTCGCGTGACGCGGAGTTCCTGCGAATCCGGGCGTCGCTCGAGCAGCACGCGCGAAGGCCGCACCTCGCGGCGGCCTTCGCCGCGCGCGCCGAGGCGGTCGAGTCGCACCCCGACTCGCTGCTGATCCTCGCGCGGGCCGACGTGGGCGCGGGCGAGACCGACCGCGGCATCGAGCGCGCGCGAGCGGTGCTGCGGATGGCGCCGGGAACGGTCGCCGCAGAGGTACTGATCGTCGAGGCGCTCGAGGGCGCGACCAGGATTCCAGAGGCTCAGGCAGCGCTCGACGGAATGCTCGCGGGCGCCACGAGCCTGCCGGAGAGCGTGACGGTCCACCTGCAGATGCTGCGCGCGTCGCTCCTCGTGCACTCGAAGCGCTTCGGCGAGGCGATCGAGCAGCTCGACCGCGAGGTGCTGCCGAGGATCGCGCCCGGGGCACCGACGCAGAACGCGCTCTACCTGCGCGCCAAGGCGTGCGACCGCGCCGGGCGCTTCGACGACGCCTTCGAGTCCGCGGCGCGCGCAAACGAGATCGGCCGCGTCGACTTCGACCCGGCGCAGTACGCGCAGGCGGTGGACGCACTGATGTCG
>JBIPMA010000185.1:0-2988 GCA_044369335.1 Schleiferiaceae bacterium
TTAACATATTGAAAATCAATATAGTCAAAACCTATCGGTCGTTTACTGCCTTCGGTTGGCCAAAAGCGGCGGCGGATCTCCATTGAAGGGATTCGACCGCCCGATCGTCTGGGCTGCCATTCCAAATGCGCGAACCACCGCCCGATCCCCGTAGCGAACCCGTATGCGGTCCATCGCTTCACTTAGGCGATGCCCCCGGTCGTCCAACTCAAAAAGACCAAACTGCTCCCCTCCCCCAACGAGTCCACTTAGGCGCACCCCCACAAGCCGTACGCGCTGCCTTCGGTCGTGAAGCTGGCGAAACAACCCCTCGGCAACGTCGAGCAGTACCTGATCTGAGGCCGTGTAGGGTATTTGACGCTGCTTGGACACCGTTTGAAAGTCTGCGTAGCGAATGCGCACCGCCACATTGCTGGTGAGGCGATGCCCTCGCCGCAACTGGAACGCAAGATTTTCAGTCATGGCTGCTAAGAGCCCGCGGAGCTTGACTTCATCTAAGGTGTCTTGCTCAAAGGTGCGCTCTGTGGAAATCGATTTTCGTTCGTGAACAGACTTGACGGGGCGGTCGTCGACTCCGTGGGCCTTGTTCCAAAGGTCCAACCCCGGCTTGCCAAGCACTTGGTACAGGAGCTCTGATGGCATTTCTTGAAGCGTCGCTATGCGCTGAACCCCCAGCACCCGTAAGGTTTGGTAGGTCTTCTCACCCACCATCGGAATCTTTCGCACCGACAAAGGAGCCATAAACGGGCGCTCAACACCGCGAGGAACATGGCGGTGGTTGTTGGGCTTCGCCTCACCGGTAGCCACTTTGGCTACCGTTTTGTTGGTTGACAATCCAAACGAAATCGGAAGCCCTGACTCGCGAATAATGCGCTCACGAAGCTCTTGGGCGAACTGGTACGTCCCGAAAAAGCGATCCATTCCGCTCAAATCGGCATAAAACTCATCGATGGAAGCCTTCTCGAGCACGGGAACTGCCTCGCGAACAATCTCTGTCACCACATTGGAGTACTTGCTGTACTCCATTGAGTTTCCGCGCACCACTACCGCCTCAGGACACAGTTCGCGCGCCATGCGCATGGGCATCCCTGAACGCACTCCAGTGCTGCGCGCTTCGTAGCTGCATGCGGCCACGACACCCCGGTCACTTAGACCTCCCACAAGGACAGGGACCCCATGGAGCCGACGGTCCATGTGCCGCTCGACCGAGACAAAAAAGCTGTCGAGGTCCATATGAAGCACTACGCGATCCACCGTGCATCAAGCCACATTTTGGTTCAGTGAGCGGCGTAGCGCGTGCACTTCACTCTGCAAGTTCTCAAGCCGCGCTAAAATCACTTGATCCATACTTGGTTTTGCGTTAAGATCCAGCTGAATAAAGCCTTGGACCTTCCACACCTCAATCAACTCATCCACATGTACGCTGTACGGACTGTAGATCGGGTTGTCCGACACGAGATCCACGCAACCATTCTCTGCGATTCGGTTGATTGCACGCTTAAATACGACCCCCTGCTCTTGAGTCAAGAACACGTAGAGCTCGTTCGTCTTGATGCTGCGCCAATCCTGGACGTAGCTCGAAATCACATAGGACCCTGACACCACAGGAAGCATGCTGTCTCCCTGAATCTGAAACACCCTACGCGTCTCTTCTTGAGCAAACTCCGGTAGGGGAATTCCAAACTGCGGAAGGGCTTCAATAAAGTCCAAATCCCCATAGCCACCTAAGTACCCTGCAGCGGCCTTGACTGGAACTACCGTGACGCGTTCGCGCCCTGTGTCAGAATCCACTGCCACCGTGAGAATTCGAAGCTTTTGACCCGAAAGCTCCTGAGGTGACCTCGCCTCGCCGAGCACAAGTGAATCGATGCTGCACGCAAAGAGCTGGGCCATCGCCTTAAGCGTATCAAGCTTGGGCTCAGCCCTACCCTCTTCGTAGGAGCCCACTTGAGCACGACTGATGCCGAGTCGATCTGCGAGCTGAGACTGAGTCCAACCCTTTGCCTTTCGATGGTTTTTTAGGTGTTCCGCGAGTGTCATGTTTCAAAAATTAGTATGCTAATATAGTTAGCATATTTGAGCGGTGCAAATTTTTTTAGATCGGAGATCCAGCCATGGCATGTCCCGCAATCCACCCAGTTGTCCAGGCCGCCTGAAAGTTAAAACCACCAGTAAGTGCATCAATATCAAGAACTTCACCCGCAAAATAAAGACCCGGAACGATCCGGCTCTCCATGGTCGCAAACGAGACTTCGCTCAGCGAAATTCCGCCCGCGGTGACAAACTCATCCTTGTTCGTGGACTTCCCCACTACCGTAAATGCGGATTCCGTGAGTACTTCAGCCCACTTGCGAAGCTGCGGCTTTGAAAGGTCCGACCAGTTCGCGGAGTCAGGAATGCGCGCAAACACACCAAGGCTGCGCCACAAGCGAAGTGGAATTCCGAACATTGCATTCGAGAGCACTCGCTTGCGCTGGTAGCTCACGTCCTTGCGCAGCGCGTTGAGTTCCTCGATAAGGTCTTCAGTCTCAAACTGCGGGAGCCAATTGACATACACTGTAAATCGATGGTCCTGATCTGCCATCCAACGGGCACCAAACGCGCTTAATTTCAGTACAGCCGGACCACTGAGTCCCCAATGGGTAATGAGTAATGGGCCTTCGGTCTCCAATCCACCCACCGGGACTGTTACGCGCACATTCGGAACTGAAACTCCAGACAGTTCGGCCAAGCGCGGGTCGCGAATATTAAAGGTGAAGAGCGAGGGAACCGGCGGCACGATGCGGTGACCGAGCCCAGACAGCACGTCCCATATTTTCTTGCTCGAACCAGGTGCCAAAAGAACGCGATCAGCGTCAATCGAAGCCCCACTTTCAAGCTCTACACGCCACATTCCGGAATCAAGGCGCAGTAAATTCTTAAGCCCCGCTTGAGTTTCGCGTATGACTCCAGCAGCATCGGCCATCGACTCCAGACACTGCACTATGG
>JBIPMA010000186.1:0-2985 GCA_044369335.1 Schleiferiaceae bacterium
GCCCCCGTACTGTTCGTGCACCGATTGGCTGTACACCACATTCGAGAGTACAGTGAGGCCACGAAGTACCGCAGCTCCACTGTCGTCGCAGCTACTTTCAACCGAAAGTATTAAAGGGGCATCTGCGGCGTTCATGGCACAAAATTAGGGTGCTACCTTCGCAGCATGGCTGCGCGCGGACTACGAATTTCGGCATGGGTGGGAGCGATCTTGCTCTTCGTGTTCCTTTTTGCGGTCGTGGCGGTTCGCATCCGTCCCGAATTGGTGGTGCGTCCGGCTGAAAACTTCGTGCGAAGCTACCTTGCATCCAATCCGCTATCTGATTCAGCAACCATTGATTTTGAGCGGATTGAGTGGGTTCCGTGGCGCGGTATCCGGATTCACGGCCTGCACGTGCACCACAAAAATGAGGGTGTGTACCTGCGGAGTGTACAGCTCGAGGGGGTGGGATGGTCCGACGGAGGCCCTTCAGTGGATAGGTTGGTGCTGGACTCGCTCGTGGTTACCGGGACGCCGAACGGCGATTGGATGCACTGGTTTGATGCCTGGATAGATCCGAACGACACCACGTCAACCCCAATCTATGCCTCTGTAGACCAGGTTGAAGTGGACTTTTGGATGCGCTCCGTTGAGGGCGACACGATTCTTGCCCCTTCTCAGCTTTCGCTCTCTGGAATTCGAGTAGCCGCCTCTGAATTCAGTGTCTCGGGCGACCTCAATGTGGCAGTTCCCGGAACAGGTCAGATCGCAGCAAAGTTTGAGGTGGGTCCCGCGGAATCAAACGTCGTGCTTTCGTACCAGCGTTGGCAACTCGCAACGCGCTATACCCCTTCTAACATTGAACTAAAGCTCAAGGATGACTCAATTAATTCATTGAATTTAAATATATTAAACAAAGAAGATACTTGGATTCTTGAGCCTGCGCACATCGCCTGGGATGGGGTAGAGGGCATTGTGGCTGCACGATGGGGGCCGTCCAAGCACTGGCTCGAACTGGAATGGTCGGGCATCAATGCTAAGATTCAAGAGCGACAGGGGGCGTGGTCGCTCTTAGTACGAGCAGATTCGACAAACGCCGATGCGGATGCATCATGGGCGGCCCATGGAAGCCTCAAGGGAAGCTACTGGGACGGGAACTGGGCACTCAATGGTCGCACGCTGAGCGTTCGGTTCGGCGACTCTCGATGGAACATTGGTCCAATTAATGCTTTGGGCGGCGCGCGTTCTTGGCAGCTGAGTATCGCAGAAGAGACCTACGGTCAGCTCTCAGCCAAAGGGGATTACAGAGCGGAATCAATTACTGCGACATGGACGCCAGTGAGCGCCCTTCGGCCTTTGTCATCGCTACCTTCTCTTGCGGCAATAGACCTGAAGTGGTCCTCGCTTGCTCCATGGGACCTGCAGATGTCGGCTCGCGACAGTGCGGGCGTTGTGGGTGGGGCGACCGCATCCTACCGGTCCGAATTATGGTCGATTGCCGCCAGTCTGGGTGGCTATCGTGTCAATGCGGAATTTGATCGGACTCCAGATCGCTGGTCGATTCCGACACGAGAGGTACACCAATGGGCAGAGAATGCCGTATCTAGTCGGTTTGACGTGCTCGACTCTTTGGGGCTCAAGTCCATTTCTATCAAAGGCCCTGAACTGAATGCCTCGGTCAACCATAGCATAGACCAAACCACAGCATCAGCGTTTTATTCGCACAACGAAACCACCGCTACTTGGCGCTATTCAGCGTCCGAAGGTAAGGCAGAGCACTTTTTGGATTGGACGGGCAGTGAAGCTGCACACCTTCACCTCGTCGGTCGTTCACGGGATAGCCTTCGTGTGACAGCTCATGCAACGGCTCCACATTCTCGAGGTGGAACCGCGGAGTTGGCAATGTCCGTTTGGCCGCACACTTCGGTGTGGTCTGGATCCTTGAATTCGGGTGCCGCATCGGCATGGTACCGTCCCGAAGATGGGGATAGTTTAGAACTAACGGGCATCCTCACGGGTGCTCAATCATGGACTTATGACTTCGCCAACCAGCGCTTAGCGCTTGACGATCCCTTGTCGTGGAGCAGTCCAGAAGGCAGTGTCGCCGTGGGCGGAGCGCTCAGTCCCAATGAGGGAGAGGTTTTGCGCGTTCAGGCACGCAACGTGAATCTGCCATTTTGGTCGCGCATCGCAGGATTGTCGGGTGTTGATCTTGGCGGGGCCCTTCGCCTTGATGCAGTCGTGGTCGGTCAAATTTCGGGCTGGGCGGTTTCGGGCGGTATCAGCACCGAGAACCTGAGCCTTCACAACCAGTCCATTGGAGAGGTTCGTGTCGAACTGGACTACATGCCGGATGCGGCGCATACAGACCTCAGTGTGGTGTGGGACCACCGCGACACCGTGCTGCTCGACCTGCGGGGCGTCCTTGATGCGGATCATTTTGCGGCCCAAACGAAAGTGCTCAACATTCCGGTGCGCTGGGTGCGACCCTTTGCAGAAGGGGCTGTTGACGCGCTTGACGGTCGCCTCAAAGGCAAGGTCAACCTCGAATCCAAGCCAGATTTCAGCGACTTCAACTGGTACGGTAGCGGATTTTGGGCCAATGCCAACCTGGAACTGCCATCCATCGGACTCGGACTCAAAAGTTCGACCCCGTGGACGCTCACCAAGAGCGGTGTAGTCCTAGGCCCCGCCCGATGGGCCGACCACCGTGGCGTTGGTTCGGCCGAGATCCGAGCAAAAGTCGCATTTGAGGGCCCCGAGTTTGTCGACCTCACGTTCAAGACCGAGCGGATGCTCGTACTCGACCTACCACCCAACCCCGACTTTTATGGCTATGTAGTGGGCTCTGGCCAAGGTCGCTTGCGCGGTACTGCCAACGCCCTTCGCTTAGACATTCAAGCCAAGTCGGCCGACTCCTCGGTGTTTGTCCTTCCATTGGACGCGCCGGTTTCGTTGGATGAGGTTGAATTTCTGCACTTCAAGTCTCGGTCTGCTCCGGACGCT